>NZ_CAUQPN010000002.1:0-242357 GCF_963520105.1 uncultured Abiotrophia sp. | reverse complement strand
AATAATAGCGATAATCGGAATGATACTCGTAATCGAGGTTAAAAAGAGTGACATATATACCCCTTTCTGAATTACTTAAACCTGTTCTTTAATATAGCTTTCTAGTTTTACCTTTAATAGTAAAACAAGATAGTGGACTGTTTTAGGTCGTCATTTTGGATTTCTCCCTTTTAATACCTTGCTAAGCTAGGCTGCTTCGATTCTTATCGGTAGGTAGCAAGAATTGACTATTTATATTCTGGATACCACTTCAAATCACGAACTGCTTTGGCCATATCTGTTTCCTTAGCGCGTGCAAGTCCTTGCTCTTGCGCTTTTTTAGCCACTGCTTCTGCTACTTTAATAGAAACATCTGCCACATACTTGAATGGCGGCAAGACTGGTGCTCCTGGTTGTCCTGGATTAACAATCCCACTCAATGAGTGAGCCGCTGCCCCAATCATTTCATCAGTCAAAAGGCTTGCTTCAGAGGCTAACATCCCTAGACCCAGACCTGGGTAAATCAAGGCATTATTGGCTTGACCAATCACATAGTCTACCCCTTTATAAGAAACCGTACCCGCAGGTATTCCTGTTGCGACAAAAGCTTTCCCATCTGACCATTCGATCAAATCTTTAGCACTCGCTTCTGCCAACTTGGTTGGATTTGACAAGGGGAAGATCATTGGACGTTCTGTGTTTTCACACATAGCTTCTACAATTTCTTTAGTGAAGGTGTTTGGTTGAGTTGAAGTTCCCACAAGAATTGTTGGCTTCACAGTCTTCACTACTTCAAGTAGGTCAGTCAACTTGTCTGCGTTACTAAAGTCAGCACGTTTCTTAGCAAATGGTTTTTGCTCTGGTGTCAAGTCATCCATGTCATCAAAGAGAAGACCTTGTTTATCAACCATAAAGAAACGTTTATAGGCTTCTTCTTCAGAAAGACCTTCACTCACCATTTCACGAAGAACACGAGAGGCAATTCCTGCACCCGCAGTACCACCACCATAGCAGAGATAAATTTGATCTGTTAATTTTTCGCCACTAATATCCAGTGAGCCAAAGATACCGCCCAAGGTAACAATCCCTGTGCCTTGAATATCATCGTTAAAAGTTGGAATTTGTTTCCGGTATTTCTCAAGAATATTGGCTGCATTTAAGCGACCGAAGTCTTCCCAGTGAAGGTAGAGTTTAGGAAAGAGACGCTCTGCTGTTTGAACGAATTGGTCAATGAAGTCATAGTAACGATCCCCACGGACCCGTTCATGGCGATTTCCTAAGTAATTAGGATTATTGCGGAGTTCTTCACGGTTCGTTCCTGCATCAATGACTAAAGGAAGCACCATAGAAGGATCAATCCCTGCTGCTCCAGTATAGACCATCAATTTCCCAACTGAAATATCTACCCCATTTGTTCCCCAGTCACCAATACCAAGGATTCCTTCCGCATCTGTTACAACGATAAGACGGATTTCTCGATTACCCGCCGCATTTTTCAAAGTAGCTTCAATATTTTCAGGGTGATTAATATCAAGATAGCCCGCATATTGGGGATCTACAAAGAGGTCACTATAGCCTTCAATAGTATCCGCAATGGTTGGGTCATATACAATTGGATTAAACTCTTCCAAATGTTTAGAAAATAAATAGTAGAAAAGGGTACGGTTGGTATTAAAGATTTCCATTAGGAAAAGACGTTTTTCCAAATCGCTTACTTTTGTTTGCATTTGCGCATATGTTTGGGACGCTTGTTCTTCAATAGTTTGGACGTAGGGAGGCAATAAACCAATAAGGCCTAGTTCCTTTCGTTCCTCCAAGGTAAAAGCCGTTCCTTTATTAAGGAAAGGGTTGTTTAAGATATCATGTGCCGTCATATAGGTACCTCCATTTTTTATACAATAATAATTTTTAGCAGAGTGTATTTTAGAATCCTAGGATATCCTTTCTTGCTCTTCCTAAGTAGACAGAGAGGAAAACCAACATTTTTTCCTTATCGCGATTATATCTCTACATCTAAAACCACGCTTTAAGTAAACCACGTATTATTTAGCATACATTCACCTCTCTGTGCTATAATAAGTATAAAATAGAGCTTAAAAAGAAACACCATGGAAGAACTAGCCATTCACCGTCTAGAAAAAGGGATTGTCACCTTCAAAATTCCTCCTGAGGAAGATTCAATTCTAATAGCCTTGAATCTGTCTCTGATTAGCGTGAGAACCTCTCACTAACACAAGTATCCACATGAAGATTTAACAAGTTCCTATTGATAAGCAAGCTATGATGGTAAGCATTTTTGAAAGTATCTTAGCTATTCTCTGAATTCCTTGACTTACCCGCATTGTAACTTACAAAAGACTATATAGTCAAATCGATAGCTACAGATAAAAATTTTTTATTCGACCATCACCCGATCTTGACTGATGGGTTTTTCCTAACTAAAGAAAGTGTGCTACTATGAACTTAAAAGATCTCCAATATTTTTATGACCTTTTGATTTATTCACCTGTATTCTATGAGAAAAGAAAATGGTTTAAAAAGAAAGTTTTATTTTTATGTGTACAAGGAATTTTTCTAATCATAGGTTATAAATGGTTAGAATTTATGAATCAAGAATGGTATTGGTTTCCAACTATTCAAGAATCAATGAATCCAAAGTATTATCAAGTTGTGAAAAATCATCCAGACCAACTAATCGTATTTGGAGGATATGGGACACTTGTAAATTCTCAACCGTCACTTTCAACGTTCAGAATTCGTACTAATCAAGTTGTATCTAATACAACGACACTAGGAAATTGGCAGACATTTTCTCCTCATTATCAGCAATTACTAAATAGCTATAAAATTGATGATTCCGAAAATTTATTATCTTCTTCAATTGATAACGATAATGTTATTTTCTTTTGGGCAAAAGATTCGGGTAACATGAATAGTGTCATTAAAATTATGAAGGAACATTATAATAAAAATGTGTACTTCGAAGAGGTTGAGAAAGTAACATCTGAAATGAGTATTTTTAAACTAAAAGAAGAATAAGGAGAATAAAATGCAAAAGAGAATTGGTTATATCGATATGGCAAAAGGATTAGCCATTATTTTAGTAATTATTGGACATATAACCTTTACCCCGAAAACGGGTAGAACAATCGTTTATCTATTCCACATTCCTTTATTTTTCTTTTTATCAGGCTTTACATTTTCGATAGATAAATATAAAAATTTCCGTAGTTTCTTCTGGAATAAGTTTAAAGGAATCGTTGTACCTTTTGTTTTAATGAATGTATTTGTATTTTTGGTACAACTGTTTATTTTATATCCCGACCAAGTCTTGAGTTTTAACGTAATCCATTTTACTACACAATTACTTTTTTCAGATAGATTGCATATTTATTTCCAATTATGGTTTCTAAATGTATTATTTTTATCGGAAATAGTCTGCTATTTTGTTTTAAAATATGCGCAAGAAGTGAAGATTCAAATAGCTGTTGTCGTCTGTTTAATGCTCTTAGTTTTCATAGGTCAGAAAGCTTATGAAGCAAACTGGTATTTAATTTGGAACTGGGATTTGGTTCCTGTATCATCTATTTTTGTTTTACTAGGATTTTTAACAAGAAAAAATATAGATGTAATAGAACGATTTTTAACACTTAAATTTTTACCAATTGCTATATTTATCAGTATTACAACAGGTTTGTTAAATGATAAAATGAGTGGGTTTAAAGTAGACCTTTTCTACCAGCAAATTGGGAACCATTTTTTGTTTTATATAGCAGCAATTTCAGGAATTTGGGCTACGATTACTTTATTTAAAGTCATTCCTGAAGTGGAGTGGTTTAAATCCATTGGCAAAAAGACATTAATTTACTATGGAGTACACTCACCAATTGTTCTTGTGCTTGTTGAAAAATTAGTAGCACAACTAGCTTCAAAATATACAGGTATTTTCATTAATGGATATGTTACGACAGCCTTCACAACTTTTTTAACTGTTATTGGCTGTGAAATTATTGTGAGAATATTCAAGGGAACCAATTTCCCTTTTGGAATTCAAGTTTTAGGAGAAAAAAATGAATAGAGATAACCCAATTTTATATATCGTTATTCCTTCTAGCAACTTCCTGAATCAACTCAGAAATTGTTGGATGTGCAAAAATTGTCTTATCAAGCTGATCAAGTGTTCCTTCAGCATCTTTCAAGACAATCAAGGATTGTAGAATATCAGTTGCATGTGGACCAACGATAACGGCACCTAATAGCAGGTGATAGCGTTTTTCGGACACAATTTTAACAAAACCCTTTGCTGAATTAGACGCAATGGCTCGACCATTATAAACATAAGGAAGTTGACCAACTGATATATCATATCCTTGTTGTACCGCCTCCTCTTCTGACAAGCCAAAGGAAGCAATCTCTGGCGTTGTAAAGAGCGACCGTGGAACACTTGAATTATCAACCGGTTCCTCAGCCTGACGACAAATGGCTCGAACAGCTTTGATTCCCTCGCTACTAGCAACATGAGCTAACATATATCCAGGAATTAAATCCCCAATCGCATAAACACCTGATTGAGAGGACTCGTAATAACTATCTACCTTAATAAAGCCTTTTTCAGTCAGCTCCAAACCCATCATTTGGGCTAACTCAATATTTGGCTTACGCCCTGTTGCTACAAGTAAGTTATCATAAGAGTAGGAGTTGCCATCTGCTAAAATTACAGCATTTTCTTTAACCCTATCTATGCTAACTCCCTCCAGAATGGTAATTCCAAGTTGTTCCATCTTTTCTCTTAAAATGGAACGTGCTTCGTCATCTTCAGTTGCTAAAATTGTTGGCGCAACCTCTATCACTGTCACATCCACACCAAATGGAGCCATGGCAAAAGCTAACTCAACGGAAATAATACCCCCACCAATGATAACCAAACGTTGAGGAAGTTCCTTTAAGTTGAAAAAGCTATCTGTTGTCAAATAGTTAACATCGTTAATACCAGGAATAGGAGGAATAAATGGATGACTCCCCGTCGCCAAAATAACAGACTTACCTGAGACTCTTTCACCATTAACTTGGAAGCTTTTATCAGAAATATAAGTTGCCTCACCTTCAATATAGGTGATACCTAATTGTTTAAAACTTGATTGAATACCAGACTGTAGTGTTGCTACGACTTGATCTTTGCGAGCAACAAGTTTTTGAAAATCAAGATTATCATATAAAACTGTTACTCCATGCTGAGAGGCTTCTTTAGCAGCTAATAGCCAATGAGCATGTTCAAGATAGGCTTTGGATGGGATACAGCCAACGTTCAAACAAGTGCCACCTATGGATTTTTTCTCAATGACAATTACCTTTTTACCTAAACGGGCAGCTTCTTCAGCGGCAACATAACCACCAGGACCTGCCCCTATAATGAGAATATCACATTGACTCAAAACAATACTCCTTTCTAGAATGGAAGTAGGCTGTTAGACGAACCACTTCAAGTAGGACAAAAACTCGGAGATTTTTTTGTAAGCGTTTATCTGTGCTCTGGTTATAAAACTAATACTTATGAAAGTCAAGTAATTTTACTGAAAATTGATGCTTTATTAGTGATAATATTCACAAATAATGCAAACGTTTGCCATTTTCTAGTCGATATAACGTTATTACTTATACTTTGCTGATTTTTACAGAGACTAGATAAATACAAATTTCCCACAATCATTAAATAATTTTTCAAAATGTTATAAAAACACTCTAGTGTCTACAGCTTGGATAAAACTATAGAAATCAGACTGATTTTACTATTAGAAAGAATATGTACCTGGAAATAAAAAGACATCCAAGAGATATCTCTTGAATGTCTGTAAACGTTGATATAATCGTATTGATTAACGTTTTGAGAATTGGCTAGCTTTACGAGCTTTCTTAAGACCTGGTTTCTTACGTTCAACCATACGTGGGTCACGGGTCAAGAGACCTGCAGCTTTCAGGGCTGGACGGAAGTCAGGATCAACAGTTAAGAGTGCGCGTGCGATACCGTGACGGATTGCACCGGATTGGCCGTTGAAGCCACCACCGTTAGCGTTCACCAATACGTCGTATTGACCGAGAGTTTCAGTCACTGCGAATGGTTGTTTGATTACTTCGTGTAAGTGAGGGAATGGAATGTATTCTTCCAATGTACGACCATTGACAGTGAATACACCAGTTCCGGGCACTAAACGTACACGAGCAACAGAGTTTTTACGACGACCTGTACCTAAGTATTGTGCTTTAGACAATGTGGTTCCCTCCTTAAATTAATGATTGGATGTCCAATGCTTGAGGTTGTTGAGCAGCATGGTTGTGCTCAGCACCAGCGTAGACATGTAATTTAGTGAATTGACGACGACCTAAGCGGTTGCTTGGTAACATCCCTTTGATAGATTGTTCTACCAAACGAACTGGGTTCTTTTCACGTAATTCACCAGCAGTGATTTGTTTCAAACCACCTGGGTGGCCAGTGTGACGGTAGTAGATCTTGTCGGTTGCTTTCTTACCGGTCAAGGCTACCTTATCAGCATTGACGATTACGACAAAGTCACCCGTGTCAACGTGAGGGGTGTAAGTCGGTTTGTTTTTACCACGTAAAATTGATGCCACTACAGCAGACAAACGACCCAATGGGACATCTGTTGCGTCTACAAGCACCCAGTTACGTTCAACTTCGTTTTTCTTAGCCATGTATGTTGTACGCACGATAGTTTCCTCCAATATAAATCTAGTTGTTTGACATTACTATTGAGTTTCCGGGGCTCATAGTGGGGCAAACAATACCGTTATCCATATTAACGTGATTTGCCCCAAAAGTCAATAGTATTTGCCAAATTCCTCCCCCAAAAAAGATTACAATCGCATAACAGCGAAAAAGTGGACTTAGGCCCGTCCTTACGGTAAAGTAAAGGGGACTTGAAACACGTTTTATAAGGAGAATTCACATGACACATCCTAGCTTCGACGTCCTCGTGGTCGGTGCCGGTTCCAGTGGCCTCATGGCCGCCATTAATGCCGCCAGCCAAGGGGCCCGCGTCCTCCTCCTGGAGAAGAATAAGCGACCTGGCCGCAAACTCCTGCTATCAGGCGGCGGGCGCTGTAACGTCACCAACCGGACCAGCCGCCAAGACCTGATTGCTCACATTCCCGGCAACGGTAAATTCCTCTACTCGGCTCTCAATCAATTTGACCAAGATGACATTATCGACTTCTTCCAGTCCCGGGGCGTCGCCCTCAAGGAAGAGGATCACGGCCGTATGTTCCCGGTGACTAATTCAGCCCGGACCATTCTGGATACCTTGCTGGCTGAGCTGGATGCCCTAGATGTCGCCATCTGGTATGAAGCGCCCGTTGAGCGCCTACTCCTGGACCGGGAAGCCGGCCGGGTGCGTGGTGTCCTACTGGCTAGCGGCCGAGAAGTACTGGCGCCTGCGGTGGTGCTAGCCGTGGGTGGCCGCGCCTATCCTAAGACCGGGGCCACCGGTGATGGCTACGCCTGGGCCCGGGCTGCCGGCCACACCATCGAGCGCCTTTATGCCACCGAAGCCCCGCTCTTGAGCCAGGATAGCTTCATTGTAGACAAATCCCTACAAGGCGTCTCCCTGCGCGATGTGGCAGTGACAGTTTGGGATGCGGAGGGAACTCCTTCTGCCTCTTCCCAAGCCCAAACAGCTAGTGGCGGGCCTGCCAACTCCGCCAAGGCCATCGTTACCCACCAAATGGACATGATTTTCACCCACTTTGGCTTTTCAGGCCCGGCCATCCTACGTTGTTCCGGCCACGTCAACCAGTGGCTCTTTGCTCACCCGGAGGTGGAATCCTGTCTGCTAACAGTCAACTTCCAGCCTAACCTGACGCAGGCTGAACTGAGCGCCCAAGCTGAGGCCGGCCGCGACAAACAGCTGCTTACCTTGCTCAAGCAGTGGGTACCTGAGCGCCTGGCCTTGGTCCTCTGCCAGCAATTAGGGGTAGCGCCAGAGACAGCCTTCAAGCAGCTGACCCATGCCCAGGCTGCCCAGCTCTGGGGGCTCATGACGACCTTTCCACTAAGTGCGACCGGCTCTCAACCTCTGGAAAAGGGCTTCGTGACTGGGGGCGGCGTCTCCACCAAGGAAGTCAATCCTAAGACCATGGAGTCCAAGCTGACCCAAGGCCTCTTCTTCTGTGGCGAGTTTCTGGACATTAACGGCTACACCGGTGGCTACAACATCACCGCCGCCTTCGTAACCGGCACCATCGCCGGCCAATACGCCGCCTGGAAAAGCTTCGAGCTACAAGGCTGATGATTTAATAGCCCCCTACCCGAGCTAGTGGTCCACTCTCAAAAGTAGGCCACTAGCTCACGACTTTTCACCCTAATTGTGCCATTTTCCGCAGTTTCCGTCCCAGCCAGTGGTCCACTCTTCAAAGTGGTCCACTGGCTCACGACTTTTCACCCTATTTGCGCCTTTTTCGACAGCTTCTGCCTCAGCCAGTGGTCCACTCTTCTAAGTGGACCACTAGCTCACCAAAAAGCGGCTAGGATCCAGTCCTAGCCGCTTTTTATCTTACCAATGAGTTTTCTGGCCACTGAAAATGGCTTGTAATTCGGTCAGCGTCAGGTTTTTCAACTGACTCTGAGCCGGGTTGACTACCACCACAATGCCATCCAAGGCAAAGGTAGCATGCCCGACCTGGCTAGCCTCGCTAGTAGTCAGCTCCCGTGACAGCATGCCGATATCGGCGGTGCCATCCAGAGCGGCAGTGAATCCGGCTGTCGATCCATTGGAGGTCACATTAATCTTAACGCCAGGATTGAGCTTCTCGTAACGCTCGGCTAGCTTCTCAATGACCGGCGTCAAGGAAGTCGACCCAACTAAACTCAGCTGGCCCTTGTGGCCACCCGAACTGTAGTCATAGCTGCCGGCCGCCTGCTCCTGCCAAGTCGCCTTGCTGCCGGGGCTGATATAGCCGGCGCTTTCCACCATGGCCTGCCCCTCACGCGAGAAGACGAAGGACATGAAGTCTTGACCCAGCTCGGTCAGCCCCTCTTCTTTCCAAGCCAAGTTAAAGGGCCGGGCTAGCGGATAGGATCCGTCACGCACCGCTTCAGTGCTGACCGCCACCCCATCCAAGCTCAGGGCCTGGATGCTGTCATTGAGGGAACCAAAGGAAATATAGCCAATAGCCGCCGGGTTGCCTGCCACCACCTGGAGGACCCCGCCCGTCGTATTGAGGACATCGGCTTCCACGGTGATATTGTCGTCGCCTTGGGCATCGACTACTTTAGCCAGTTCCACAAAGGCCTGGCGCGTCCCAGATCCCGCTTCCCGGCTGACCACAATAATGGGCTGGCCACTGACCGAGCTAGCAGCAGCTGCCTCTACGCCAAATGGCCCAAGGGCGCCGGCTAAAAGCCCAGTCACTAGAGTCGCTAGCGCCCACTTAAGGCGCCGGCTCCCCCATTTCTTTTGCATAAACATGATCCTACTAGCCTCCTAGTTGAGCTCGACGATTTCGCCCGTATTGAGGAAGACTACCCGCTCGCAAATGTTGGTCACATAGTCGCCAATACGCTCCAAGCTGCCTGCCACACCCAAGTAGTCAATCCCGGCTGGAATCAACTCCCGTTTACGCTCCATGCGCTCAGCTGTATCGCGGTAGACCGCCTCCAGCAATTCATCAATTTCCTCGTCCATGAGAGCCACCTTACGGGCCTTTTTAGCGTCGCGAGTGATGTAGCTATCCAAGGCGTCCGCAATCATCTTCTCGGCCACTTGCGCCATGCGGGCTAGGTAGCCCTTAACCGTCTGGCTTTCTTCGTCGTGATCTTGATTGCGCAGGGCAATAGTCCCGATGGAAACTGCATGGTCAGCAATCCGTTCCAAGTCGATGCTGACATGGAGAACGGCGAAGAGCATACGCAAGTCTTGGGCTACAGGTTGTTGCAAGGCAATAATCTTGTGAGTATCTTTTTCGATTTCAGCCGTTGTCGCGTTGATTCTCAGGTCATCACTGAAGACTTCGTGAGCTAACTCGGTGTCACTTTCGATATAGGCTTTGGTGGCCTTGTTGACTGAAGTTTCAGCCGCCTTGCCTAGGCCTAAGAGCTTGTTGTGTAAGGCTTCTAATTCTTGAACATAGTTATTACGCATAGGTCATACCTCCTCTAGATTAGCCGAAGCGGCCTGAGATGTAGTCATTGGTCCGTTGATCGTGTGGATCGGTAAAGATTTGGGCCGTGTCACCAAATTCCACCACTTCCCCTGATAGGAAGAAGGCCGTCTTGTCCGAAATGCGGGCTGCCTGTTGCATGTTGTGGGTCACAATCACGATGGCATAGCGGTCCTTGAGTTCCTGAATCAAGTCTTCGATTTTGTTGGTCGAAATAGGGTCCAGGGCTGAAGTCGGCTCGTCCATAAGTAGGACTTCAGGGTCATTAGCGATGGCTCTGGCGATACAAATCCGTTGTTGTTGCCCCCCTGACAATTCAGTGGCATTGGAATGGAGCTTGTCCTTAACCATATCCCAGATAGCCGCCCCCTTAAGGCTGTTCTCCACGATTTCATCCAGGACTTGGCTGTCCTTAATGCCGTGAGTACGTGGCCCGTAAGCGATATTGTCATAGATGGACTTAGGGAAAGGGTTAGGTTGCTGGAAAACCATGCCCACTTGCTTACGCAGTTGGGTGACATCATAGTTCTTACTATAGATATTCTTGCCGTCCAGCTCAATCAGCCCTTCTACGCGGGCGCTAGGCACCAAGTCCTGCATGCGGTTGAGGGTCTTAAGGAAGGTGGACTTGCCGCAACCTGATGGGCCGATAAAGCTGGTCACGACCTTGTCTTCTAGTTGCATATTGACGTTTTTGAGGGCATGAAAATCTCCATAATAGAGATTGAGATTGGTAACATTAAACTTGTATGGCTGAGTCATCTTAATTTCCTCCTCGGCTTAAGCGACGCCCAATGTAGCTCGAAAAGCCGTTAATTGCTAGTACTAAGAGAATAATGACGGTCCCGGTCGCGTAGGCTTCCTTAAGGTGAAGCCCTTCTGACGAGAGCACGTACATGTGTAGGGACAGGGTCCGAGAACTGGACATGAGGCTGGATGGCAGGCCGGTAGCCGACCCTAAGGTAAAGAGCAAGGCGGCCGTTTCCCCGACAATCCGCCCGACGGCCAGAATGACCCCTTGCAGGATGGCTGGCATAGCCACAGGCAGGACAACGGTGAAAATGGTCCGTAATTTGCCGGCACCTAAGGCCAAGCTCCCCATACGCAGGGAATTATCGACCTGGAGCAGACCTTCTTCCGTTGCCGAAATAATAATGGGTAGGACCATAATGACAATGGTTAGAATCCCGGCCAAGAGCGAAAACTGGAAGCGCAGGTAGATAACGAAGAAGAGCATCCCGAACAAGCCATAAACAATGGACGGCACGGCAGCCAAAGTGTCCGTAGCCAGACGAATGACTTTGACTACGCGTGATTTGCGGTCAGCGTACTCTACTAGGTAAAAGCCGGTAAAGACACCAATGGGGGTGGCAATAGCCAGCGACAGGCCGACCGTAATCAAGGTCGAAATTAAAGCGGGCGTTAAGGACATGTTGTCCGTCGTGTAGTCCCAGGCGAAGAGGCTAGGCCTTAAGGCGCCAAGCCCGTTCCAGACAATAAAACCTACAATGAAGGCTAACATGCCCAAGGTGAAGGCAGCCGAAGCATAGATCAGCCACTTAACCCAAGTAAGCTTAGACATTAGCGTTTACCCCCTTTGTTTTTAACCCGGGTGAAGAAGAGGTTAATAATCAGAATGAAGACGAAGAGGACCACGGCTGTGGCGATTAAGGCTTCCCGGTGCTGGCCGGTTGCATAGGCCATTTCCATGACGATGTTGGTCGTCAAGGTCCGAACCCCTTGGTTGAGTTCTGTTGGAATCCTTGGTTGGTTCCCCGCCACCAGGATGACGGCCATGGTTTCCCCAATGGCCCGGCCAATCCCTAGGATAATGGCTGACAAAATGCCGTTTTTAGCAGCTGGCACCACGACCGTCAGGATGGCCCGCTCGTGGGTGGTTCCTAGGCCGATGGCTCCTTGATAATAGGACTTAGGGACATTACGAATGGCTGATTCCGATAACCCGATAATAGTCGGCAGGATCATAATGCCTAGCAGGAGCGAGGCGGTCACCATGTTCATGCCCGACCGGCCCATAATCCGGAAGAAAGGCACGAAGATTTGGAGGGCGAAGAAGCCATAGACAATGGAAGGGATGGCTGCCATCAGATTAATAGCCGACTTGGCATAGCGATAGTAACGTTCAGGACAGTAGAAGACCATATAGACGGCCGTTAAAACCCCAATGGGCACCCCAATCAGGATAGCGCCTCCTGTGACAATCAGGGACCCCACAATCATGGGCAGAATGCCAAATTCAGGCTGACTGGCCGTTGGCCGCCAGTTGGTCCCGGTCAGAAATTCCCAGATTCCCTGCTGCAGAATAAAGGGCAGACCGCCGGAGAAAATAAAGTAAAAGATCAGGATAATAGATAAGACCGAGATTAATGCCGAAATCAAGAAGACATACTTCATGACGGTCTCACGTACATCACGTTGCATAGTGGTAACTCCTATAGTATTAATTCAAATATGCGAGGTCTAGACATGCTAACTCTTCTCCATTATACACAAACTTGCGCTAGCTTGCCTAGCGGGACGAAGCAAGTTGTGCTTAAGTCAGCACAAGAAAAGGACCGGAAACTACCTTCCGGTCCTTTGGCTTAGTAATAGTAATAACCTAGATCGTTCTGCTGTGGCATGACGAAGTGATAGCCTTTCTCCTTGAAGATAGGAATGAGGACATCAATGGCTTCCACCGTTGAGATGTGGGTATCGTGCATGAGGATCACTGACTTAGGTTGCAAGTGGCTCAAGACCTGCTCGATAATCATGTCCTTGTCGTGGCTCTTCCAGTCTTCGGAATCCACGTTCCAGACAATCGACGTCATAGGTTGTAGAAGGTCTACTACACGCTTACCCCCACTCCCGAATGGTAGGCGATAGAGGGTTGGCGTAACACCCGTCGCTTCTTGAATGGCTTCTTGGGCGTATTGAATTTGCTTCTTAACCCCTTCATCTGACTCCTTGGCCATGTCCGGGTGGGTATAGGTGTGGTTGCCGATTTGGTGGCCGGCATCTCGCACCTTACGGGCAATCTCAGGATACTTCTCGACGAAGCCCCCCATCATGAAGAAGGTAGCCTTCACCTGGTGCTTATCTAAGACTGCCAATAACTTCTCTGTCACTTCTGGGTTAGGACCATCGTCAAAAGTTAGACTGATTAGTTTACGGTGGTCAATGGCAGAGCCTGACAAGCCGTCTGCTAGGCTAGCACAAGACCAGAGGGCCTCAATGCTTTCCTTGGATAAGTTATCGTCGGTGGCATTTTTAGCTACTGCCTTGGCGAAGTCTTTAGCCTTATCCTTGAGTTGGTCGCTCAAGTCCTGGGCATCGGTATGGGCCTCAATCTTTTGGATATCTTGCTCGATGGCCTGAAGAATGGCCACGTTAGTATCTACCGTCGCTTGGTCGACGGTCGTCCCCAAGGACAAGTCGCTAATCGCCGCCGTCACCTTATCTTTCAAAGTAAAGACTTGATCAGCCTCCGCAATCAGTTCTTGGATGGCTTGCCCTAGGGCATCTTGCTTACCTACCTTAGTCACCGATTCATTGCCAGCCACGGTCTTAACTGTCTCAGCCGTCACACCCTCAGCTAATTTGGCCTTGTGGTTGACTTGGTTACCTTGAATGAGGGCTTGGTCGCTAGAATAGAGCTGGCTCAGGGCTTGAATGGCTTGGTAACGGGCTTCTGCTGCTTGGTAGTCCTGCATAAGTCGGTAACCAGACCAACCTCCTAAGGCTTGGACCTTAGACTTGGCCGCCTCTAACTTGCTGGTCGAGATATCTTGAGCCAAGAAGTCTCGTTGCGGACTGAGGTAGAGGTCCTGAATGGCGCTCTCGGCTGCTTGGATGCTCTGGCTTGAACCCCCACGAATAAGAGGGAAAGCCACCCAGGCCAGCACTAGCACTGCTATAGTCCCTGCTAAGAGGGTCAAGCCTGTCCAGGTTGCCCGTTTTCTCAAGGCCGCTGGGTCACTGGCAGGGCTATGACCGGGCTCTTCTGAAGGTTTAATTGGATCTTGCTTGCTTACTTGTTCTTGGTCTGACATGTCAAATCCGTCCTCTTCAACAATAATTTTTGACTTATTTTATACAAATGGTGCAACAATCCGTAAGACAGCATCCCATAGCATACCAGTCAAGGTATTACGGGTATCTGCCAGGGTGATTTGGCGAGCTTGGGCTTGAGTGGCCAGGAAGTCCGCCTTGATGGTTGGAATAACTGGATGATCGTATAACATAGCGCTCAACTCAAAGTGCAGATAAAGGGAGCGGTAGTCCAGGTTAATGGTCCCCACACTGGCCAGACGATCGTCTGCCACAAAGGTCTTGGCATGGAGGAAGCCAGGGCTGAATTCATAGATTTTAACCCCTGCTTCAATCAAGGGACGATAGTAAGAACGGGTCATGCGGAAGACCATCTTCTTGTCCGGAATCCCCGGTGTCATAAGACGCACATCCACCCCACGTCTTGCCGCCAAGGTCATAGCCGTCTGCAATTCATAGGAAATAACCAGATATGGCGTATAGATATAGACATAATCCTGGGCAATATTGAGCATATCACGATAGACATTCTCACCTAGAGGCTCATTGTCCAAAGGCGTGTCGCCATATACTTGGACAAAGCCCTGAGAAGGATCGGCTAGTGTTAACGCCCGCTCCGCTAGGGTGTCATCTTTGAAGGTTTCATAGTTAATGTCCTTCTTAGGATAGAAGGCATTCCACATATCTAGGAAGAGCGTGGCCAGACTCCAAACACCCGGCCCCTCCAGACGAATCAGATTATCCTTCCAATAGCCAAAACGTTCGATTTCATTAATATATTCATCGGCTAGGTTCATACCACCTGTAAAGCCCACTTTGCCGTCGACGACCACAATTTTACGGTGGTCACGGTTGTTAACGGCCAGCGAAATCACCGGCGTAAAGGGATTAAACTGCAGGCACTTAATACCAATGGCCTCCATTTGCGCGACAAAGTCACTAGGCAGGGTGGTCAAGCAACCAAAGTCATCATAAATCACCCGAACCTCCACGCCTTGGTCAGCCTTTTGCGCTAAGACTTCGAAGACCTGATCCATGAAGAGGCCTGGATTCATAATGAAAAATTCAAGCAATATATAGCGTTCCGCCGACCGCAAAGCCTCCAAAAGAGGCTCCAAGGCCAACTCACCCGCGGCGTAGTAATCCACTTGGGTGTCACCATAGACCGGTAAATTAGAGGTCTGTTCTATATAATAGCTGAGGCTGGCCAGCCGGGAGTCCTGCTCTAACAAGTGAGGATATGCCCCTGACACAGCTTGGCCGTAATCTTTGGCCACCTGATTGGCTACCTGGGCTGCCATGTGTCGGCTAGGCCGCTTGTTACCGAAGAGGGCATAGAAGAGCCCACCGAAGATAGGCAAAAGGCCCATTAAGATAATCCAGCTCATACGATAGGCCGGGTTCTCATTCTTACGAATCAGGTATAAGGTCATAATAACAGTAAAGACCCGTAGCAAGGCATCCAGTACCAAGGAGTAATCGATGATGTTGAGAAAGACCGTGGCAAACCAGACTAACTGAATCAGAATCAGAAGGGTCGTTACCAGGGCCCGCCCAGTAGTAAAACGACCGCGGAGTTTTTTAATCACGGTCCCCCTCCTCTGTTGCCTTGCTAGCAAAGTAGTCAGCCTCGACCGCCTCCCAATGCAGGCGCTCCTCCTGACCTAAGGTTCGGATAATACGGGCTGGGTTGCCTGCTGCTAGCACATCAGCCGGTAGGTCCTTGGTCACGATCGAACCTGAAGCCACGACCGTGCGAGGCCCAATCGTCACGCCAGGATTGACCACCACATTGCCACCTAGCCAGCACTCATCGCCAATGGTGATGGGCTTAGCCAGTTCAATCACGCGGTTGCGGACCCCAGCATCCAAGGGATGAGTCGCCGTATAGAGACTGACCCGAGGCCCAAACATGACATTGCGACCAATAGTAATCGGCGCCACGTCCAACATAATACAATCAAAGTTGGCATAGAAATACTCGCCCACTGAGATATTGCAACCATAGTCCACATAGAAGGGAGACTCAATATGACAACGCTGGCCAATTGCCGCGAAGGTATCTTTGAGAATCTGATAACGAGCTTCCTTTTCCGTCCGCGACAAGGCGTTATAGCCTTCCATTGCCAACCGCCCCTTGAGGCCCAATTGACGCAACTCCATGTCTGATGGATCATAAGCTTGCCCAGAAATCATTCGTTCATATTCGCGCATAGTAGTATCCCCCTTCTTAAGCTACTCCCTTCTATTATACCCGATGACGCCCCTTTGAAACAACTCTAAATACCAAAAATGTGCGCTTAAATGCACACTTTTACCCCTCTCTCACCATAGAAAAAAGGGCTGGAAGTTACCTTCCA
The DNA here is from genome assembly GCF_963520105.1 of uncultured Abiotrophia sp. Lineage (NCBI taxonomy): Bacteria > Bacillati > Bacillota > Bacilli > Lactobacillales > Aerococcaceae > Abiotrophia > uncultured Abiotrophia sp. The sequence continues at coordinate 225,798 of NZ_CAUQPN010000002.1, read as the reverse complement.
ACCCTCTTAATTTTTTAGCTTATTTACCGAAAGCTTCTAAGTAACGTGCCACCACGTTTTCTACTGTGAAGCCGAATTGAGCCATAACTTGGTCAGCTGGACCTGATGCCCCGAAGCCATCAATCCCCACCGTGACGCCGTCTAAGCCGACATATTTTTGCCAACCGAAGGTTGAGGCCATTTCAAGAGACAGACGGTTGCGAACGGCATTTGGCAAGACAGATTCCTTGTAAGCTGCATCTTGCTCGTCGAAGCGGTTGAAGGCTGGGAAGGATACAACGGATACATCCACACCGTGTTCTTCACGTAATTTAGCTTGAGCTGCAACCGCTAAGGCTACTTCAGAACCAGAAGCCAGGAGTAAACCAGCAGGCACTTGACCTTGAGCTGGAGATACCACGTAAGCCCCTTTACGTACGCCTTCTTCTGCCAAGGACTGGCTATTAGCCAAGACTGGCAGGTTTTGACGCGTTAAGACTAACATACTTGGACGAGTTTGTTCTTCTAACGCAACCTTCCAAGCAACATAAGTCTCGTTAACGTCTGCTGGACGGAAGACGTTGAGGTTAGGTAAGGCACGGAAAGCAGCCAATTGTTCAATTGGTTCGTGGGTTGGGCCGTCTTCCCCAACTGCGATTGAGTCATGTGTCATGACATAGATTACTGGCAATTGAGATAAAGCAGCCAAACGTACGGCAGCCTTGAGGTAGTCAGTGAAGACGAAGAAGGTCCCACCGTAAATCTTAGAACCACCATGGAGGGCTACCCCGTTCATGGCAGCCGCCATGCCAAATTCACGTACCCCAAACCAGATGTTGCGGCCTGCGTAGTTATCAGGCATGAAGTCTTGCTCTTGGCTGTTCATAGTCTTGTTAGAACCAGATAAGTCAGCAGAGCCACCCCATAGGAAAGGCACGCCTTGGCCTAAGGCTTGAATGGCCTTGAAGCTTGAGTTACGGCTTGCGTCAGCCGCTGTTTCTGGACCAACTAGTTTCAGGCCCGCATCATAGCCTTCAGGCAATTTGCCTTGGAAGGCAGCCACTAAGGCAGCAGCCTTTTCAGGGTGAGTAGCCTTGTAAGCTTCGAATAACTGGTTCCAAGCCTCATTGGCTTTGGCACCACGCGCTTGAACTTTCTCAGCGAAGAGTTGTGCGGCTTCTTCTGGCACAGTGAAGGCAGGGTAGTTCCAGCCGTATTTAGCCTTGGTTGCTGCCCAATCTTCTGAGCCTAAAGGTGCCCCGTGAACCTTAGCAGTCCCTTCGTTCTTAGAACCGAAGCCGATCACGGTCTTGATTTCGATAATCGTTGGTTGGCTAGTGTGAGCCTTAGCTGCTTCAATGGCAGCGGAAATAGCATTCAAGTCGTTACCGTCTTCCACGCGGAGATAGTGCCAGCCTTGTGCTTCAAAACGGTCTTTAACATTTTCTACGAAGGCTTGAGATAGGTCCCCGTCCAAGGAAATATCGTTAGAATCGTAGAGCACTACTAATTTACCTAATTGGAGCTTACCGGCTAAGGAGCAGGCTTCATAGGCTACCCCTTCCATTAAGTCCCCGTCACCACAGAGGGCATAGGTGTAGTGGTCGATCACTGGGAAGTCAGGCGTGTTGTAAGTCGCGCCTAAGTGGGCTTCAGCCATGGCCATGCCGACAGCTGTCGCAATCCCTTGACCTAAAGGACCAGAAGTCGCTTCTACCCCATGCGTGTGACCCACTTCTGGGTGACCAGGGGTCTTGCTGCCTAATTGGCGGAAGTTCTTCAAGTCATCAATGCTTACATCAAAGCCAGCGGTATGCAACAGGCTGTATAGTAAGGCTGAACCGTGGCCTGCACTGAGGATAAAACGGTCGCGGTTGAGCCAGTCAGAATCCTTAGCGTTAACATTCAAGTGGCCTGCCCACAAGGCATAAGCCATCGGTGCCGCCCCCATTGGTAAACCTGGGTGACCTGAATTAGCAGCCTCAATTTGGTCTACACTCAGGGTCCGTAAGGTATTGACGGCGAGTAAGTCTTTTTCATTAAACATGCGCATATCTCCTTTGCTTTGTTGCTTGCCTTTATTGTAACACGAATCGGTCGAAAATCGAACAAATTAAATGTTCGAATGCTCAAAAATCAATCGATTAACACCTGCCAACGCTCACCCGCCTGATAAGCCTCGTGGCAGAGTGCGATTTGTTGGTAGGAGCTTTTGGCTTCAAAGAGTTCCGGCAAGTCATCCGGAGCGAAAAATTCCGCTGCCTGGGTCTCGACATTGGCCTGGAAGTTTTGGGACTGGTAGTCACACTCGATGAAGCACTTGAGAATAGTGAAGGGATTATGACCTGGATTATGCAGATTACGGTCTTGAATCATAACCAGACGCTTAGCCTGACCGACGACACCGGCCTCCTCCCAAAGTTCCTTGAGAGCATTAGAAGTCAAAGTCTCCGTCACATCCATCCAGCCACCCGGCAAGGCCCAGCGTCCGTCGGCTTCCTGAACTAGCAGTATCTTTCCGTCGCGCCAGACCACCGCTCGGGTATCGACCTTAGGCGTCTGATAGCCATATTCGCCATCAAAGCCTAGGTCCAGCTGCTCCCGGGTCAAATTAGACCTTTGGGCAATCAGTTGCTTGGCGATGACTTGAATCCGCTCATAGCGCTCGGTGTCGAAGACATCCTTAGAATAGAAGACACCTGCCAAGCCAATGGCAATGAGTTCCTTTAACAAGACCAGTTCATCCATACACCTTCTCCTCCCTCTCTACGAAAAAAGAGGCCCCAAGGGCCTCAGGGTCTTGCAAGATTAGAATGAACCGTCGTCTTGCAAACCCCGAAGAAGTTCTTGGAAGGCTTCTTCAGAATCAACTACGTGGAAGGATGTGCTGCAGCACCCTACGCCACAATGACCATCCGCATGGTCTTGTGCGGCCAATTCTTCGTCTTCGATGTTTTCGATTTCTAATGGATTATCTTTTACCATAATACCGCCTCCGGTTGCTTTTGATAACGCTATTATACCAAATTTATCAGGCCTTGTATAGAGACACGCTTAATCCAAACTAGCCAGGCCCAATCAAAAAGGGACAGGAAGTCACCTTCCTGCCCCTGAGTCTTATTTTCTAAATTTGGCTTCCATGCGATAAATACGGTGACCACGCGAAGAGAATTTCTCCTCATATTCAGTCATGACATTATCAGGGAAGTCCGACTGGTGCAAGTCTAACCAGACCTGTTTGAAGTAGAGCCCATACTGGGACATGCTAGCCAAGGAATACTCGAAAAGGCCTTGGTTGTCGGTCTTGAAGTGAATCTCCCCTTCTGGCACCAAAATCTCTTGGTATTGAGCCAGAAAATCAGGCGAGGTCAGACGACGCTTGGCATGTTTTTTCTTAGGCCAAGGATCGCTGAAGTTGAGGTAGACCAAGGATACTTCACCTGGCGCGAAGTACTGGTTGAGATTGCGGCCATCAGCGTGAAGAATCTGCAAGTTAGGCAAATCTTCCCGAATTTGATGTTCCAAGACCGTCACGATGACACTGGTTTGAATTTCAATACTGATGTAGTTAATTTCAGGATGGCGCTTAGCCATTTCCACGATAAAGCGTCCCTTACCAGAACCGACTTCGATATGAATAGGCTGTTCCTTGGCGAAACGGGTCTGCCACTGGCCACGGAGTGTCTCCGCTTGCTGAGGCACATACTGAGGATGGGCATCCAGCTTTTCCTGGGCCCAAGGTTTATGACGTAATCTCATAACTTAGAAAAACTCCTTTGGTTGATGGGCGAGGCGACGCTTATCAGCTTGCGCCCCTTGGTAGATAGACTTCAAGAGTAGCACCAACTCGTTCATGCGGTCGAAGCGATTCTCCTGGTAATAGTGTTTGATAATGAGCAGACAGTTAATCTGGCTATACCACTGGACCCGTTTGTAGGTGGTGGCATCAAAGCGCAGGCCATAGGTCTTCAGCCATTGAGTCCAGTCGCTTGGCCGGTAATACTCACAGAGTAAACGGCTGAGGTCACTAAGCGGATCGGCAATGCGGACATTCTCCCAGTCTACTAGGTAGAGCTGGCCATCTTCTGCTTCCAAGAAATTAAGGTGATGCAAGTCCCCATGGCAGACACAGTAGTTAACATTATAGAAGTCGTCATCCAAGGCATCTTCCAGAGAATGAATGACTTCATTGAAAAAATGATGTTGACAAAGCGCTGCTGGCAGATCTTTGAGATAGAGGGCAATAAAGTCCAAGGGATAGAAGAGTTGGTCTTCACTGCGTTTAAGCATCATGAGCAGGTAGTCGGATTGATGAATGGAACGGATTAATTGAATAACCTTTTCTTGGCCCATGTCTTCTCGACTAAGGAGTCGGCCATCCTTCCATTCTTGGGCCACTAGGAGATCTCCTGAATAGGTCCGCTGGGTCCACATGAGCTTAGGGGTAATCCCTTGGGCTGACAAGGCCGCCAAGAAAGGTGAGGAGTTGCGCTTGAAGAAGACGCGTTCGTTATTCTTAACACCCATATAGGCGTCGCCACTAGCGCCCCCGATGGGGGTCATTTGCCAGTCCTGTTCTTGTCCACCGCGCATCTAGGCGCCTCCTCTCTCATAAGCATACAGTCCATTTTACCATGGAATGGACCCAGGTAAAACACTTTTCCACTAAATAGTTGATGTAAGCGGTTCCCTTCTAGAGTTCAATCACTAAGCTTACACTCAAATTTCAGTCCTAAGGCCGATGGCAGCCACCAGCTCCTATGTTAGACTAGAATCGATTAAGAAAGGAGTGATTCCTATGGAAGCTAGACTCACCCAAGCATCCAATAAACAACTCAGTAAACTGATCGTATCCAACCTAGCCGGTACGCTCGGATCGGCCATCCTAACCTTCGTCATCGGCTTGATTATCCTCAAGCACAGTGACTCAGCCCTCTACTTCGGCCTGTCCCAGGCAGTAGGACCGGTGGTTTCCCTGCTGCTGCTGCCCTTTACCGGTAGCCTAGTTGATAAATACAACAAACAACACATCATTGTTTGGGCTCAAGGTCTCAGTATCCTAGCCTTGGGGCTCTTCGCCGGTTTTATTGCTACCACACATCTGACTAGTAATCTGCTTATGGTCTTCTTGCTCTTGATTGCCCTCAAGATTTCCGACCAATTCCTGTCCACTGCTTCGATGGCAGCCGCTACCAACCTAGTTGTCGAGGAGCACGTCCATAAACTCAAGTCAATCGAACAGACCATCGGCGCCCTATCTCAATTTATCGCCCCTATTGCTGGGGTCACCCTCTATGCCAGCCTTCCCCTCGAGTATCTAGTAGGCTTAGAGATTTGCTTAGAAGCCTTGGTCATTATCATTACTCTAACCCTTAACTTCCGCCTCGTTGCGCATCATCAGGCGGATGCCCAAGCCTCTCTCTTCAGCCTCTTCAAGGAAGGGCTGGACTTTATCAAGGCCCACAAGAAATTCCAACATACTGTAGCTCTCTTCATGTTCATTAACCTCCTGATTACAGGGGTTATCGTGGGTATGCCTTATGTCCAAGTCAAAGTCCTCAATTTCTCGGATTTTTATTATGGCATCTCAGAAGCCGCCCTCAGCCTAGGCTTTATCTTGGTGGGGATTTATCTCTCCACCCGCAAAGCGGTCTCTTACCCACTTCGGTTAGCCTGGAAATCCATCATGATCATAGGTGGTTTGATTACTCTGACGGGCGCTGTTCTCTTGCTACCCCTGTCGACAGATGCCTTCTTTGCCATCTTCCTTCTGATCAATCTAATCTTTGGTGGCTTCTCAACAGCCATTAACATTCCTATGATGACCTGGATCACTCAGGTAGTACCGACTCACTATCAAGGCCGGATTTTCAATATTGTTACGACCACTACCCAACTCCTAACACCCCTCGGGATGGTGGCCTTCTCCATCGGCTTTGACTACTTGCCAGCTAGCCTGCTCTTCCTCTTATGCGGCGCCATTATGGTAGGCGTGACCGCCTACTGGCCTCGCTTCTGCAAGGTCAACATCTTGAGCAACCAATTAGAAGACTAACATCAAACTAAGACCAAGCCACTAGCCAAGCTAGTGGTTTTTTCATATCAAAAAGGACTGGAAATATCTTCCAGTCCTTTAGGCTCTTATATATCTAAGAAACGACGGATTGAGCGGCCTGCCCCTAGGCGACCTAAGACAATCCCAATCACCAGGAGTCCTGCTCCAACATAAGCCATAATCGGCATGGTGGCTACCAGCTGGAGATTAGCTAGACCTAAGAATCCTGGCAAGTAGCTATGGGCTCCTTCATAGATGCCATACAAGGCACCAAAGGCCAGAAGGCCCGAAATCAAGCCAATATAGGCCCCTTCATATTTGAAAGGCGCGCGAATATAACGCTTGGTTGCCCCTACTAGGCGCATAATCTCGATTTCTGTGCGGCGGGCCAAAATAGTCAGACGAATAGTGTTTGACACCAGGAGTACCGCAAAGACGACGAAGATAGAGGCCAGTACTGCTAGGACAATCCGCACGGCATTGATGTTGCCCAGAATGGTCTCAACATCTGTAGAACCATAATTGGCAGCTTCTACCTTGGCTAGCTTACGAATATCTTGAGCTACCTTGTCTAGGTTCTCACCCTTATCCACTGAGACTACATAAACGTTATTGAGGGGGTTCTTATCCCCTTCAATGACATCGAAGTCAGAGGTAATGGTCTTCTTATAGTGCTCTAGTTCCTCATCCTTGCTGCGATAGACCACATCTGTGACGTGCTCAAGGCCCTGAATCTGCGTCTTGAGTGTGGCTTCTTCTTCTGCCGTCGCAATGCGGTCAATCATCACACGTACTTGGAAGGTCTGTTCGATATTTCGAGTCGCTTCATTAATGTTAGTCCAAATTAGGACGAAGCTCCCAATCATAATCAAGGTTAAGGTCATGGTGAAGATGGACACCAAGGTCATGAGTCCGTTACGGAAGAGGTTACGGAAACCGTCACGAATATGACGGAAGAAACTTCTAATGGCTCTCATGGTAATCCCCCTTCCGGTCATCGCGGACAATCCGACCACCTTCTAGCACCACTACCCGGTGTTGGAAGTGGTCCACCAGGGTATCGTTATGGGTCCCCATCAAGATAGTGGTTCCCCGGCGATGAATGGATTCTAGGACACGATGAATGCCCATGGCTGTCTCAGGGTCCAAGTTACCAGTTGGCTCGTCCGCAATCAAGATAGCTGGACGGTTGGCAATAGCCCGAGCAATGGCCACCCGTTGTTGTTCCCCACCTGATAATTGATTTGGATAGGATTTGGCCTTATGGGCTAGGCCCACTAATTCTAAAACTTCCTTGACCCGGGCTTTAATAGTCCGGCCACTCTCGCCCGTTACCTCTAGGGCATAGGCGATATTTTCGTAGACGTTCAATTTAGGCAGCAACTTGAAGTCCTGGAAGACTACCCCTACTGTCCGGCGCAAGTGTGGCACTTGCCGTTCTTTAAGCTTGTTGAGGTTAAAGTCCCCTACCCGGATAGTCCCGCGGGTCTGCATTTCTTCACGATAAAGTAACTTCATCAGGGTCGACTTACCTGAGCCACTTGGTCCAATCAAGTAGACAAACTCCCCTTTGTCAATAAAGAGGTTGATATCACGTAAGGCAATAGTCCCCTTGTCATATTGTTTGCTGACACGTTGTAATTGAATCATCTGGTCACCTTCTTTCTCTCTTTTTCTAAAATTGGTCACTCTAAGTCTACCACATTCCCTCGTCCACTGGGTCACAAGGAGATGTCAATTGTGTATCAGGAGGCTGAGTCACCCATTTGCCATTTGAGATAGGCATCGATAAAGCCGTTGAGGTCGCCGTCCATAACGGCCCCGGTATTCCCGACTTCGTAACTAGTCCGGTGATCCTTGACCATGGCGTAAGGGTGGAAGACATAGGAGCGAATCTGTGACCCCCAGGCAATGTCTTTCTGCTCCCCTTTGAGGGCGGCTAATTCCTTGGCCTTGTTCTCTTCCTCTAATTGGTAGAGCTTGGCCTTAAGCATGGCCATGGCTAAATCCCGGTTCTGGAACTGGGAACGCTGGGACTGACTCTGAGTCACAATGCCGGTCGGAATATGGGTAATCCGAATAGCTGAGGAAGTCTTGTTGATGTGCTGACCCCCAGCCCCTGAAGCCCGATAGGTATCAATCCGCAAATCATCGGGGTTGATGTCAATCTCAATGGTATCATCCAACATAGGCGTCACTTCTACCGAAGCGAAGGAAGTATGGCGCCGGCTGTTGGAGTCAAAAGGCGAAATCCGCACCAAGCGGTGCACACCTTTCTCTGACTTGAGGTAGCCATAGGCATTGTGGCCTTCGATTTCCAAAGTCACACTCTTAATACCTGCTTCTTCCCCGTCTTGATAATCCAAGACCGTTACCTTGAAACCCTGCTTATCCGCCCAGCGCTGGTACATACGTAAGAGCATACTGCCCCAGTCCTGGGACTCGGTCCCGCCGGCCCCTGGATGAATTTCCAGAATGGCATTATTGGCATCATGAGGTCCCGATAGGAGCAACTTCATCTCGTAGGCATCCAGGTCCGCTTGGACTTGGGCGACCTGTCCTTCCGCTTCAGCCAAGATATCGGCATCTTCTGTCTCTTCATAGAGCTCAAGGGCCACTTCAATGTCCGCCACACCTTCTTCCAAGGCATGAATGGTCGAGTAAGTCTCCTTCGCTAGGTTAAGTTGGCTAATAATTTTCTGAGCCTTTTCATTATCATCCCAGAAATCAGGTGCCGACATCTGATGTTCGTAGTCGGCAATATCTGCTTCTAAAGCCTCTAAGTCAAAGAGACCCCCTGAAGCTAGCTAATTGGTTATTGGCTTTGTCAATGAATTGACGAATTTCATATAATTCCATAATCAACGCTCCTTCGTTTAGTCAATCACCTTATTGTACCACGCAAAACTTAGTGGGACAATGGTAAAAGTCCCCTCCAGGGGGCCTATGACTTGAATTGTGCCTAGTTTTAAACTTCTAAGCGCTGACGCAACTGCTCGGCCAAAGCGCCCAAGGAAGCCCGGCGACGGTCCAAGTCAGCTTGTTGGCGATCTAAATCTGCCAGCTCTTCCTCCACAACCGCCAAATTCTCCCGCCATTGAATCTCGGTCCCGCAAGCCGTCTCATGCAATTCCTTGATGCGTTTAATGGCTTTGACTGATAAGCCCAGGGCTCGCAGTTCCAAAATATTGGTCAAAGCCGCCTCATGTTCCGGCAACCACTGATACTTGCCGGCCACCTTATCAGGTACTACGAGACCCTCTTCAATATAGAATCTCAGAGTGTCGCGACTGACCTGGTATTTGGCTTCAATCTGACCTGTCTGTAACATTTTTGGGTTCCTCCTCTTGACAGGGGCTTAGCCCCTCAGGTTTTACTAGAGATAGTAACCTACAAGGAGGCCCTATCATGAAAATTATCTTACTAACACTTTTAGCCCTCTATGCCCTAGCCATGCTAGGCGCCAGTCTTTATAGCCGGCGCCCCGGTCTGGCTTGGCTGACCGGATTTAATGTCTTCTGCGCCTTGAGTCTTATAGCAGCCAGCCTAGCCACCTGCTTGGGCTGGCTAGCCCATGGCCCGGCCTGTTTTTGGCTAGGTTTGGCGCTATTCAGCCTGATGATCTGCGCCCTGCTCAACGGCCATTATCTACTAGGCAGAATACAGGCACGTCATCTCCTCATTCGTGGCGGCTTGTCTCTAATCCTCTGGCTAGCCTACTGGCTCAGCTAAGCAAAAGAGCCGACCTTAGGGGTCCGGCTCTTTTTTGGTCTTAACCTAGCAAGTCCCGCAATTTATCGAAGGTCTTGCCATTACGGATGGTAATCTGCGGATAGAAGTCCTCCTTGAGCAGGTACTTGTGGTAGGAAGTCTTGAGGTATTCACTTTCCGTGTATTTGCCCCAGAAGACCGCCCGGTCGCCAAAATGAACCACTTCATCGTGTAGGGGCATGGCCTGAATGCGAGCCTTCATATGCTCATAATCCACCTGATCGGTGTAGAAGAGGACGTCGCGACGCGCCAAGGGCTCCTGCCACCAGTCAGGTACTTGCGCTGCATCCGCCAAGTAAGCATCGCGACTTAAGACCACATGATAAATGGTAAAAGGATAAGTCGCCAACATATCGCCAATCTTAGCCTTGATGCGCTCCAGAGGCTCCTCTGTCTCGAAAAAGGCATTCCCACTATTAATGTAGGTAGTGACTGCTTCATAACCCAAAGCCTCAATCTGAGCTCTAAGTTCACTCATGACCACTTTGTTCTTGCCACCCACATTGATTCCACGAAGTAATAAAAGGTATTTCATAAATTTCAAGTCACTCCCTATCTGGCTCCTATTATAGCATACTTTAGAGCTTGGAAGTCTATTATGCGCATAAAAACCTCGCTCCTAAGTCTCAGGAGCGAGGTTTTCTCTTATTGCAGTTGCAAGATACCATAATACATTAGCAGCTGTATGACACTAACGAATAGGTTATTCCCAATATGGAGGGCGATGGAATCGATTAGCTGATTCCGACGACGGAAGCTGAGGTAGAAAATAAAGCCCATGCCACCATAGATAGCCCATTCGAAGAAGGTGCTAGAGCCATGTAAATAACCAAATATCACAGACGACACCAGGCCAGCCAACCAACCAAAATACCCCTTACTACAGAAAAGTTTCTTGAAGTAGCCACGGAAGGCGAGTTCTTCGCTAATCGGTCCAATTACCGAAATAACGAAATAGGCAATCCATAGGCTGGGTTCAGTGGCTAATCCTAATACGTTGCCTAAGGACACATCATTGGCCGTTTTTTGTTGATAAGCTTGCATCATACTGTAGACCAGGATAATCACTATCCGCATAGCAATAGTAGAGACAAGCGCAATTCCCAAGTCTTTCCAGCCAAACTTGAGACGTTCACCGGAAAGCTTGTAATAGAACTTGAGACTGATAGCAGTGAAGATAATCCCACCTGCTAAGGCAGCCAACATCAAGTAAGTCTGTTGATTCCCCACGACTTGAGCCATTAAATTGAAGACGACAACCTGTGGTAACAAGCTGAACATAATAGCTAGGAAGCCCAGGACAATGGCCGGTGGCCAGTAATACCATTTATGTCTTAACAGGCCAACTGCCTCGGATCCACGGACTTGGACAGCTAGGCGATGCCAGGCCACTATCCCAATCATAGCCGCGACTGCTAGCAAGATAGCGGTCAGGAAGAGGGCGTGAAGATAGCCGGTTTCCTCAGGCAGATTCATCAAGAGCACATACTCTCCCACGACCAGACCAATGGTCACAATATAAGCCAACAGCATCAGCATGCTCCGTACCCAGGTGCTGCCTCGACTATAGAGTTCGGAGACATTAGACCATTGGGTAACAGGCTCCAGATAATCCTTGCTGTAGGACCAGCTAGACCAAGCTAGGCTGACCACCAGCCAGGTTAAGATTAGGCAGCCGATGACCCACCACTCCATGCCTAAGAAGAGGCAGAGGCCAATCAATATGGCCAGCGCTAGCGGGCTTTGCAGACCAACTAATAACCAGAATTTTTTCTTGAGATAGCCCATTAAATCCATTGGCAGGGTCTTGATATAGGCCAGATTGTCCCTTTCCAGGGAATGGCCCATCATGGCTAGGCCACCATAGCCGGCGTTAAAGCCAGCGATAAAGATTACCAGGAGCATGAGGGGCGCTAGGTAGTGAGCTTGCACCAATTCCCTTAGCAGTTCTGGTTTTTCTGACAAGCCCCCTAGAATGGCTATCAGGAAGATATAAGGGAAGATGCTACTCATCAGGATGGCCTGCATGAGAACTGACCCCTCACTTACCAGACGCCAAATGTAGGTTTTGACCCAGGCTAGACGACCTTGGCTACCAAAATGATAGATGCGGCTCTTACGCTGACCAACGCCGGATTGGCTGGAAGTTGTCAGAGCTGCTTCGTAAAATTGTGGCACTACTTGAAGTCTTAGCAGGATTTGGAGCGCCCCTAAGACGGCTAGCCAAGGCAAGAGCCCCAGCCAGGCATTGATTTGTCCTGGATTCATCACCAGGTCATAGAAGGGCATAAAAATCTGTGCCATGCCAGATAGATTACTAAAATCATCCCGGCTGCCATTGATTTGGAAGACCGCCCAGAAGGTGATAATCATCACCAAAGCCATGAGCAGATTGGAGGCTAGTTGCTTATGTTGACGGAAAATTGTTGTTTTGGTCAAATAATGGGCTAGCACAATCAGTAAAGAAATGATGGTGGCCAGAATCAGACTAAAGCCTAGCAGGGCTAGCGGCAAGGTCAAGACCAACAAGCCGGGACTCTGAATGGCTAAGAGAATAAAGTAACAGAGGACTGGCAAGATGGTAAAGAGAATGACCATCAGAGCCGACAAGAGCTTGGCCAGCATAATTTCGCCCTCGGTATAGGCGTAGGGCCGATAGGCTTGTAGGTCGCCACTTTCATAGAAGACATTGTAGAAGGTCATAAAGCCCTGTCCCAGCATCATGAGCACGAAGACGGAAACAATCACCGTAAATCGAATGGGTGCCCCTGCCAGTTGGAAGAAGCCATTCATAAAGCAAAAGAGAAAGACATACATGGCCCCTACCAGTAGGTACTGACGGATGAGAATCATAGGTACGTCTAGCTTCTTATTAGGGTTAGCCGCCTGTCTTTGGCGATAACGCACGAGGGCACCAGCCTGCCCGGCATAGAGGATATTGACCCGCATCAATTGCCATATCATTTTAAGACGCATAAGACTCGCCTTCTTCCTTACGCCCTGCCAAATTCAAATAGATGGCTTCCAGGCTTTGGTCGGGATGTTCCGCCTTGAGTTCCGCCACGGTCCCATAGAAGATTAATTCCCCCTTCTTAAGGATGGCCAGGCGGTCACAGAGCTGCTCGGCTACTTCTAGCACGTGGGTAGAAAAGAGAACCGTTTTGCCCTTATCGGCATGGGCCCGCATGAGTTGCTTGAGATCAAAAGCAGCCTGAGGATCCAAACCGGTCATAGGTTCATCGAGCACCCAAATATCAGGGTCAGACAAGAGAGCTCCAATGACGAAAACTTTCTGCCGCATACCGTGCGAGAAGGTCTCAATGACTTCATAACGGTGGTCGGCAAAATCAAAGAGACCAAGCAGATCTACTAGTCGATTTTCATAATCCTGCTTGTTTAGGCCATAAGAGGCAGCCACCAAGTCCCAGAATTCCTGAGCCGTCAGGCGTAGGAAGAGGTCTGGTGAATCGGCTACATAGCCAATCTTTTGCTTGATTCTTAGCCGGTTGCTAGCCAAGTCTAAGCCATCGACTAGGATTTTGCCTGCAGTCGGGTTAATAACAGATACCAGGGATTTGATGGTAGTGGATTTACCGGCCCCATTATGGCCGATTAGGCCGACAATTTGGCCTTCTTGGATGCTAAGATTGAGGTCTTTGAGGGCTTGAGTGGCCCCGTAAGTTTTAGAGACGTCTTGGAATTCAATCATGGGAATTACCTCCTAATCTGCTGATTACTTCTTATTTTTTCTCTGTTGCCAATAAACAAATACGAAGAAACTAAGGCCTAGAATGAGGCCAATGCTAATTCGCAGGGTCGAATCCATCTGAATGAGGGATTCCTGCCAGTAGCCCATGCCACGAGACAGGGCGATGGCAATCAAGCCCATACCTGCCAGAACGGCTAGCCATCTTAGATAGTTAGTTTTCATGGTCATCCTCCTCTTGACTCGACTCTAGGTCTTCTTCTAGGCCAGCTTGGCCATCTCGCAAGCGCCGACGTCCTACTATGTAGGTCACAATCCCGAAGAAGACCCCTCCTAAGGCATTAATGATAATGTAGCGCCACTGGATCAGATGAGCCATGCCATCTTCCCCCAAGAGGGCCCCGATGGCCGCTAGGGAAAAGTGCATCCAAACAGCGAAGAAGATTCCCGCCTTAAGGGCTGACCAGACTAAGTCTTTGAGGGCTTGCTGGACCTTATTAGGTTCGACTTCTAAGGCATCTAGCTTAAGGCGATGAACCTTGGTCGCCACATAGGTGTTGAGCCCTAATAGAACCAAGAGATTACATCCCAGCATGCCCCAAAAGGCCCACTCGGGTTGGAAGTACCAGACAAAATAGGCTACGACGTTGGCCAAGCCAAGATAGGGCAGCAAGATCAGATAGGCCTTGTTGCCAATCTTATTGATTTCGGCCATGCGATATTCGTCTAAGTTCTGTACCCCGTAAAAGCGGCGGATCCAGTTCTCCCAACTAAATTTCTTATGCTTGTGTGGTTGATTCATGCAATTCGACCTCCCAGAATAAGGTATTCAAATCTGTCTCGAGCGCATAGGCTAGTTTGAGGCAGAGATCCAAGGATGGATTGTACTTGTCATTTTCGATTAGGTTAATGGTTTGTCGGGCGACCCCAACCTCTTTGGCTAGGGCTAATTGTGAGAGTTTCCGGCTCTGACGTAATTCTCGCACGCGGTTCATAGCACGCCTTCTTTCTTGTGTGTCACATATATGTTACACATAGTATAGTCCTTTTGGGAGAGGATGTCAACTATATATGACACTTTTTTGAAGTTAGGCCAAACAAGCAAAAAAATCCCATTATATCATATATGATATAATGGGATTTTTGATTATGCGTTAACTTGTTCGCGCTCCAAGTTTTGACGGATTTGTGACTTCATAATGAAGCGTGTCACGTCAAACTCGATTTCAGCAATCATTTCTTGGAAACGTTCGTAACCTTCCGTTTGGTATTCAGTCAATGGGTTGGTTTGAGCGTAAGCCCGTAAGCCGACCCCTTGTCGTAGGTGATCCATCATGTCGATGTGATCTGTCCACTTGCTGTCTACCACACGTAGGATAATCACTTTCTCAAATTCCAAGACTTGCTCTGGACCATAGAGCATGTCGAGTTTTTCTTGGAAGACCTTCATAGCTGTGCCGTAGAGGGTTTCTACTAATTCCTTAGCAGATTTGCCTTCTAGGTCTTGAAGGGTTAATTGTTCTGGGTTGACTAGGTTAGCGTGGGCGTAGTCTAAGAGGCCACGGTAGTTCCAGTCTTTCTTGTCGCCTTCAGTCACGGCTTCCACTTCACGGATAATGGTACGTTTGATCATGCCTTTGACTGCGTCAGTTAAGTTGTCAGTTTCGTTGATGACTTGTTGACGTTGGCTATAGATAACTTCACGTTGCTCACGCATTACTTCGTCATATTCCAAGACGTTCTTACGTGTATCGTAGTTGTTCCCTTCGACGCGTTTTTGCGCAGATTCTACTTGGCGGGAGAGGAAACGGCTGGTAATAGCCATATCTTCCATCTCTTCATCCGTCACATTGAGACGTTCCCACATAGCTTTGATTCGGTCAGAACCGAAACGACGCATGAGGTCATCTTCTAGAGATAGGTAGAATTGGGAAGCACCTGGGTCCCCTTGACGACCTGAACGACCACGGAGCTGGTTATCAATACGACGAGATTCGTGACGTTCAGTCCCGATAACGCAGAGACCACCTAATTCCTTAACGCCGTGACCTAACTTAATGTCAGTACCACGACCGGCCATGTTGGTCGCGATGGTAACGGCGCCACGTTGGCCCGCTTGCATAACGATTTCCGCTTCCTTGAAGTGGTTCTTAGCGTTGAGGACTTCGTGAGGAATGCCTTCCTTGGTCAAGAGATTAGACAGGTATTCTGAGGTTTCAACGGCAACCGTACCAACCAAGATTGGTTGGCCCTTGCTGTGGCGTTCCTTAATGTCAGCCACCACTGCCTTGAATTTAGATTTAAGACTTGGATAGAGTTGGTCTGGCGCATCCACCCGTTGTACTGGACGGTTGGTTGGAATCACGACTACGTTCATGCCATAGATTTCGCGGAATTCTTCTTCCTCGGTCTTGGCTGTCCCGGTCATCCCTGACAACTTCTCATACATACGGAAGTAGTTTTGGAAGGTGATGGTCGCCATAGTCTTAGACTCGTCTTCGATTTCAACGTTTTCCTTAGCTTCGATGGCTTGGTGGAGACCGTCAGAGTAACGACGACCGTCCATGATACGACCCGTAAATGGATCGACAATCTTAACCTTACCTTCGTCAACTACGTAGTCGATGTCGTGCAACATAATGTAGTTAGCACGCAAAGCTTGGTCAATGTGGTGAACTAAGACAGAGTTGTTGACATCGTAGAGGTTTTCTAGACGGAAGACACGTTCAGCCTTGTCAACCCCTTGGTCAGTCAAGGCGATGGTCTTAGAAGTCAAGTCAATGGTGTAGTCTTCTTCAGCCTTCAAGCCTTTTGCAAAGTAGTCTGCCCGAGTGTAGAGGGCGGTTGATTTCTCAGCTTGACCAGAGATAATCAGTGGCGTACGAGCTTCATCGACTAAGATGGAGTCCACTTCATCGACTACCGCAAAGTGCAATGGACGTTGTACCATTTGCTCCTTGTAAACCACCATGTTATCACGGAGGTAGTCAAAGCCTAATTCGTTGTTAGTAGAATAAGTGATGTCACAGTTGTAAGCTTCACGCTTCTCAGCAGATGACATGCTGTTGAGGTTAAGCCCGACAGTCAAGCCTAGGAACTCGTAGACAGCCCCCATTTCCTTGGAGTCACGAGTTGCTAAGTATTCGTTAACGGTCACGACGTGAACCCCTTTGCCAGTTAGGGCATTGAGGTATACCGGCATGGTTTCGGTCAAGGTTTTCCCTTCCCCGGTACGCATTTCAGCAATGTTACCGCCATGGATGACAATCCCACCTTGGATTTGGACGCGGTATGGGAAGAGACCCAAGACACGACGGTCCGCTTCACGCACAACAGCGAAAGCTTCTACCAAGAGGTCGTCTAATTTAGTACCTGCTTCCAGGCGTTTCTTAAATTCAGCCGTTTGGGCGCGTAATTCTTCATCGCTCATGGCCTTGTATTTGTCTTCTAACGCCATGACTTGGTCGGCAATACGACCTGTCCGGCGCAATTCTGCTTTATCGTTTTCAACGAGGTTTCTTAGAAAATTAGCCATTAATAATCTCCTTTGTTTATCTACATCATAAGTTATGCCTAATGCATCTATTCTATTATAGCAGAATTCGTGCAGAATTTGAATGTTTTTATACTAAAAAATGAAAAAAAGCCCGGTTGGGCTTCTTTCCTGCAAGGATTGGATCTAGCTCCCTAAATAATGGCCCGTCAGTATGCAGCCAAACAAGAAAGGCGAGACCAGGGTCTCGCCTTTTCATAATCAACTTTAGCTTAGAGTTCTGCCGTCTCAATCAGACCATAGCGGCCATCTTTACGACGATAGACAATGCTGAATTCTTCTGTTTCTGCGTCTGTGTAGACGAAGAAGTCATGGCCCAGCATGTTCATTTGTAATACCGCTTCTTCGCTGCTCATTGGTTTGAGGCTAATGCGTTTTGACCGCACGATATCTAGCTCAGGTTCTTCGCTAGCAGGTTCACTTGCCTGGTTGAGGAGCGCATCATAAGCCCCTGCATCACCATGAACTTCGCGATATTTACGGTGAATTTTTGTTTTATGTTTACGCACTTGGCGTTCGAGTTTATCCACCACCAGGTCAATACTTGCATATAAATCTGGGTTGGTTTCTTCCGCACGCAACACTAGGAAGGAGAGCGGAATGGTCACTTCGGCTTTAGCTGTCTTGTCGGGATATACCTTGAGGTTAACATAAGCCGTCGCATCTGGGGCATTGTCGAAGAAACGCTCTAACTTGCTGACTTTCTTCTCTGCATAGTCACGGATGGCTTTGGTCACTTCAATATTTTCTCCGCGTACATTATAGTTAAACATAACCGAATCCCTCATTTCTGTTGGTGATTAATAGGGTTAATCCCGGGATCTTAATCCTATTGTCAAGCAGTTTATCTTCTGCTTATGCTTATTATAGCATACCCATCCTAAGATTGAAAGCGGAAACACTCAATTATTTTTCTGCACGCCCTTCACGGAATAAAGAAAAGGAATAGAGGGGGATTTGCCGAATTTTTGCTACAGGATACAACAAGGATTTGGCCCGCAAGAGGGTGCTTCCGGTCGTGTAAACATCATCAAAGAGCCACCATTCGCCCCTAGGCAAGTGAGCTAATACTTGTTCCTTGAGGGCAAAAACTTGGCCTAGAGCCAGACGTTGCTGACGGCTCTTGCTAGCTTGCTTGACTCCATCCCCCACATAGTCAAAAGGACAAACAACCTTCAAACCCGCCACTTCTAAGAGCTGGCGCGTGGCATGAAATTGGCGTTGGGCCAAACTGGCTGGCGACGAGGGCAAGACCAACCAATGGGCCTTTGGATGTTGACTGGCAAAGTCCCTTAGGCGCTGAGCAGGAGCCTGGGCCTGACGAATATCCCCTAAGTATTTGTAGCTGTGGAGCCACTGGCGAAGGGCTCCTTGATAGGGACAGAGGGCCTGGTGATGGATTAAGTCGATGGGATAGTGGCTGAGCCAGGCCTGGCATTCTTGACAATAGGCATGTTGATCCTTCCAGATAGCCACGGCATGATAGGGATCCTGGGCCTCCTGGGACAAGGCCCGACCACAGCCCCAGCAAATGACCTGGCCTTCAATCTTAGTCTGCCAGAGGTCTTGGCAGGTGCGACAGAGAACTGACTCAGGCAAGGGCCCCCAAGCTAGGTAGTCCCAGATGGCCGGCCCCTGATGGCAGGCTTCTTGGCACATGATACACTTCAAACTTTCCACCTCCTAGTTGACCCGCAAGAGCCCGCGCGCCTGAGCCGTCTGATTGAGGGCCCCAAGTTGCTGGATGGCCTGGCGCATGGCAAGACTTTGCCCCTGATGCAACCACCAAAGAGCCCCTGTTGGCTGGTCGGCGCTCCGCCCCACCCGACCGCTCATTTGCATGAGACTGGCCCGCGTATAGAGCTCATCATCCGCCCCCAGAATACAGACCTGACAATGGGGCAGGGTCACCCCCCGCTCTAGAATGGTCGTGGTCACCAACAAATCTAGCTTACCTTGCCTTAGCGCCATAATCTTGTCCTGGCGCTTGGGGTCACTTGCATGAACTGAAGTTAGCGCCAGACTAGGCAACAAGGGTTTCAAGAGCTTGGCACAGGCCTGGGCCTGGGGAATATGGGGCACAAAGAGTAATTTGGGCCCCTCTAGGTGGCCGAAGCGCTGCAAAATCTGCTTAAGCGGCCGAATCAAGCGACCGGCTGCTAAGCCCTTAGGCCAGTCCCCTACCCACTGCAACTGCGGCAGAGGTAAGGGATGACCATGATAGCGAGCCGGCAATTGTTGGCAGACCAAGCGCCCCGCCTCCCAGTCCAACAAGAGCCGATCATCCGGTGTGGCGGTCAGATAAACTAATAAACCTCCCGGCTTAAGGGCTCGCCGTACTGCCTCATGCAAGGCACGAGAATCCACATAGGGAAAGGCATCTACCTCATCCACAATCAGGCAGTCAAAGGCCTGATAAGCACGTAGCAGTTGGTGGGTTGTCGCCAGTGTTAGCGGCTTGAGCTCATATCTATCCTGGCTCCCCCCATAGAGAACCTGACAGTCTAAGCCAGCAAAGGCTGCCTTAACCCGAGGCGCGAGCTCTAAGCAGACATCAATTCGGGGCGAGGCCAGACAGACTCGGCCACCATCCATGAGCACCCGTTCCAACAAAGGGAAAACCAACTCGGTCTTGCCGGCGCCTGTGACCGCCCAAACTAATTGAGGTCGCCGTTCCTTGCCCCGCCAAGCTGCGACTAGCTTCTGGGCAATTTCAGCCTGACTTGGCGTCAATTCCCCCTGCCAAGTCAGCGGAGACTGGCTCAGGGGCCGTCCCGCTGGAGCTGGCTGACAATAAAGTCGTTGACCCGACATGACGCGGCCCAGAGATAGGCAGTCCAGACAATAGGTCCTAGGCTGACCGTCCAGCCCCTGGAAGGTCCAAAACTGACGTGGATCCTGGTTACCACAACGGCCGCAGACCCAGGGCGGTCCCGTTAAGGCTGGCTTTGAAGGCAGACTAGCTAGCCAAGTTTCCAGCTTTTGTCCCCTTGCATCCGTCGACTTCCACACTTCTTGGACTTCTGTCTGGGTCAAACAGCGACCTGCTAGATAATCCTGAACTTGCATTTCTATCCCTCCCTCTATAAATAAATACCCAAAAGAGGGAGCCTTGGCACTTTTTTACTTCTAACATTTTGATGACAAAACAAAAAGACTAGAACCCTTAGGTCCTAGCCTTGATTATTTTAGTCTTGTTGTTCAACGAATTTCCAACTTGGGTGGATGGTGTTCATTTCTTGTGCGATGTTGAGACAGTGGTCGCCAATGCGCTCGAAGTCGGTCAGAATCTTAGCAAAGTGTACGCTGTTGCTAGTCCCACAGACCTTGCTCTTCAGCCGTTGAATTTGCATGCGTTCGAAGGTTTCGTAGGCTTGGTCGATTAATTGTTCCTGGTTGTTGACTTCTTCCAGGTTGTCACCTACGGTCTCCTTGAGCTGGTCTAAGATTTCTAGGGCCAAGCGTGACATGGTAGTCAATTCTTCCCGCGCTTCTTCAGACAGGTCGTGCTTGCTGTCATGAATTAGGAGCAGACGCTCCATAATGTTAGTGGCGTGGTCGCCTAGCCGCTCCAGGTCAGAGGCAATCTTGACATATTCACCACTCTGCAAGTTGGCGTCATGAGTCAGAGACATGGCCGCATATTGAACAATCTGTTGGTTGAGCTCGTCGATATCTTGCTCGCGATTCTTTAATTCCGCTACCTTGTCTTCAATATCGGATGCATTATAGAGGCTGAAAGCCAAGGCCACATTTTGGCGTACTAGGCCCAACATATTCATGACTTCCTTGTAGAGTTGCGCCCCCATCATAGTGGTTAAACCGACATGGTATTCTTGATTAAAGATATTGAAATCTAAGTGATGCACCACACTTGGTGTTGGTGCTTCTGGTAAGATTGGCAAGAAGACATAAGTCAGACGCACCAATTGAGCCCCGAATGGCAAGAGCAGGAAGGTAGTCACCACGTTGAAGATAGTATGAACGTTGGCGATTTGGACTGGGACATTGCCTGGCGTCAGGCCTTCCATCCAGTGAACAAATGGTGTTGTCATACTAATAGCCACGAAGATGACCGTCCCAATGACGTTAAATAAGAGGTGGATTAAGGTCGCCCGCTTGGCATTACGCTCGGAGCCAATCGAAGCCAGAATGGCTGTAATACAGGTCCCGATGTTTTGCCCGAAGAGGACATAAATGGCACTTGGCAAGGTAACAACCCCGCTGAGGGCCAAGGTCTGCAAAATCCCGACTGAGGCTGAACTGGACTGAATGACCGCGGTAAAGATGGCCCCGACCGCAATCCCTAGCAAGGGGTTCTCGAATTTAGCCAAGAGCCCGGTAAATTCTGGCATATAGCGGAGCGGCTCCATGGATTGGGACATGTGCTCCAGCCCCATGAAGAGCATGCCAAGCCCGATTAGGACTTGTCCTGCAGCTGCGGAGCGCCCTTTGGCTGCAAACATAGCTAAGAGAACCCCAGCGAAGAGAATAAGCGGCGCATAGGCCGAGAAATTCAAGGCAATCAACTGCCCGGTAATGGTGGTCCCGATATTGGCACCCATGATAATCCAGACCGCGCTTTTGAGGTCCATTAAACCTGAGTTAACGAACCCAATGGCCATAACTGTGGTCGCGGAAGAAGATTGAGTCAAGGCAGCGACTAAGGCACCGACCCCTACCCCGATGAAGCGGTTAGCGGTCAATTTCTCCAGAATCTGCTTGAGACGACTGCCGGCAGCCGTTTCTAGCCCTTGTGACATGAGGGTCATCCCGAAGAGGAAGAGCCCTAAACCACCCAAGAGGCCGAAAATATTCGTTAATGCCATGTGATAATTCCCTTTCTTTCAATAGACACGATGATTTCAACTAACTATAGTATAGCAAGACTTGTTGGGAAAAAAAAGAAGAAATTAAGAGCGACACAATGAAGTGTCGCTTACTCCACAAGCAAACGACACTTTCTGTCTTTATTGGGCACCCAAGAGTAATTCCTTCATATGAACCAGTTGGGTGATGGTGCGGTTAACAGGTGTTGGGATACCAGCTGCTTCACCAATTCGGGTTACGGCTCCGTTGATGTAATCCACCTCAGTCAAACGACGGTTGATAATCAAATCTTGGTACATGGAAGCATGGTGCTCACGAATCTTAAGGGAAGCAGAGATAATGAATTGAGTCAGTTCTGCTGGGTCAAATTCCACCCCTTGGGTTGCGGCTACCGCTGTAAATTCCTGGGCAATGGCAGACACTAATTCCTCTGTATAAGGATTGTCGAAGAAGCCACCGAGGTCGCATTCCAACAAGGCAGTTGGCGCGTTACCGCAGGCATTAACGCAGGCTTTGCGCCAAATGGCTGCCTTGACATTTTCGCTGTAGCTAGCTTGCAAGCCCGCCGCATCTAAGGCTGCCACAATGGCTTGGGTCTTAGCACGAGCACTTGGTGTATCGACAAAGTTTTGCAGGGACAGGCTACCCACGCCATGCAGAACTGCCCGGCCTGGTCCATCCAGAGCGGCTGACCAAATGGTAGAGCCCATGACTAGGTTCTCTTCGGCCACATATTGCTTCATGACTAACTCGTGGCCTAATCCATTGAGTAGGCAGACCACCGCGGTGTCAGGTCCGAAGACTGGTTGAATGGCTGATAACATGTCCGCCAACTGCATGGCCTTGGTGAAGACGATGACCACGTCCACTTGTTCGGTCACTTCTTCTGGGTAGTAGATAGGGAATTGCTCCACCACTTCCTGGCCATTCCAGTCGACATGCAGACCATTTTGGCGGATGGCATCAATATGAGCCGGCCAGCGGTCGATTAAGATAACCTCCTGGCCACTTTGTTTAAGTTGATAGGCAAAACGGCAGCCCATAGCGCCGGCACCAGCAATTGCAAATTTCATAGTTTTGTCTCCTTTTCTTGAATTAGATGGTAATACGATAGTTTTCTGGGTCAATCCAGCCCAGACGGGTGACGAAGAGGTAGTCGCTAGCGAAGCCCAAAACAATTGGGGCCACAACGAAGAGTAAGACTGTTACTAGGCCATTCCCGGCTGTCCAACCCACGATATTGAGGTGGTTGACGGGACCTACTAAACCACTCAGGCCAAAGCCTGCTGATAGCGGCGTCCCCTGAATATAGAAGACGGAGGCCAAGAGTCCCATAATGCCTGCATTGAGACAGATTGGTAACAAGAGTTTAGGATGGCTGATAATGTTAGGCATGGACAACTTAGGCGAGCCGATGAAGTGGGCGATACAGGTCCCTAGTGAGTTAACCCGACGTCCCGCAATGGCCAAGGCGAAACCACAAGCCACGATCCCTAGGTTGGCCGCCCCTGAACCGACGCCCGCCAAGGAAATGGCAATCCCGATGCCGACTGAAGAAATAGGCGATACAATAATCAAGGCAAAAATAATGGCTAGACAGATGCAGAGAGTGGTCTGCTCTAAGGTCAAGAGATGGGCGATAAATTCCCCAATCTTACCGGTAATGAGGATAAAGTATGGATAGAGCACACGGCCTAAGCCACCGGCCACAATGACGGTCAAGGTTGGAATGACCAGAATAGCGTAAGCCCCCACCAGTGGGCGCAAGAATTGGATGACTGCCACCGCCAGACCGGCCGTCACACACATGGTGATAATGTCCCCCGTCCCCTTAAGCTGAAGGCCAGACTCTAGGAATTGAAGGGAGCCACCTGCCAACATGGTGGTCATGCCGACCGTGATAGTCTCTAGGGGATTGAAGGCGAAACGAATGGCAACCGCCACCCCAATCGCAAAGCCAACAAAAGTATTGGTGGCACTGACAATCTGGGTCATGAAGGCCAAGTCAGGGAAACTTGGCGTTAGGGCCTTGAAGAGTTCTCCTAGGAGAGCCCCGGGAATCAAGGCAGCGATGACCCCTAGGGCGGAGCCATTTAAGACATTCATTAGGAATGATTTGAAGGATTTCATCATAGGATTTCCTCGCTTTCATCAAGTTTACAAGTACTAGTATACCCTAAGCAAGACCACAAAAAAAGAGGCAGGTCTCATAAACACCTTCAGGCACAAAAATAAACTAGGACCTGGAGGTCCTAGCTTAATCGCTTATTGTTAGTGATGGTGGTGACAACAACCCTTGGGATGGGGCTTAGGACTGCCATCTGCTAGGGTTGAGCGTCTTAAGGTAAAGTAGTCCGGCACCGGGTCCTTGCCCCCTGCCACAAAGGGATGGCAGCGACTAATCCGCGCCAAGCCCATGATGAGGCCTTTGAAGGCGCCATGTTTTTCAATGGCATGGATAGTATAGGTGGAACAGGTCGGACTATAACGGCAACTAGGTGGGAAGAGTGGCGATAGGGCCAACTGATAGAAACGCACTAGCTTAATGAAGATCCAACGAAACATCCTATCACCCCTTCTGAAGGAAGGTCCGGAAGAGCCACTGAATGATCTCACTGGACAGGAAGGTGAAGAAGAAGAGGGAAGCCGGCCGGTAGAGCAGTACCATCTTGACGAATTCTTTGAAAGTGATGTTGGACATACCGGTAATCATACAGAAGATATCGTCCGGGAAGATGGGCGCCACGAAGCCGATTTTAAGTAGGCGACGGAAGCCCGGGCCATCATTCATTTTGGCGATATAGTGGTCGTATTGCTTGTCTGACAAGAAGGCCTTGATGAAACTAGATCCGAAGCGTTTGCCTAGGAAGAAGTTAATGCAGGAACCGATGACCATGCCCGTACAGTTGAGCAGGAAGCCACCAAAGTGACCATAGATCACGTCACCAATGACATTGTGTAGGCCACCAGGAATAATGGGATAAATTGTCTGGGAAATTTGTAATAAGAGGAAGAGTAAGGGACCGAATATCCCCATACTTTTAAGCAGTTCTCCAAAGCCGCCACCTTCCTTAAAATAAGGCGAACTGGCAATAAAGACTGAGCCCGTAACGGTCAGAACCAAACCCACTACGGTGAGAATTTGAATCAGCTTCCGTTTTTTCTCGAGCGATAGCTTGCTCATAGCGTCTACTCCTTTAAGTCATGTCTCACGGTTGTCCCTTGGAAAGACCGTCAACAAGTCTACTATACACTAAAAATCTTATTATGTCAGTAATGTTAACTCTTTTTTAGGATTTGATGTCAAAGTACTGACTCCCCTAAACAAAAAGTAGCCAGAACTCACCTCGCTCTGGCCACTAAGCTATTAGAATTTCAAGTGTGGTTCTACCACAATCAGATCCTTGCTGACCTGGTTGAGGACTTGGCAACCGGTCTCTGTCACCAAGACTAAGTCTTCAATCCGCACCCCGACCTTGCCTGGCAGGTAAATACCTGGCTCGATAGAGAAGATTTGGCCGACTTGGGCCTTGGCTTGGTTGAACTCGGAAACGTCCCCTGCTTCGTGGACTTCCCGCCCGATAAAGTGGCCGGTCCGGTGGGTGAAGTATTCCCCATAGCCAGCCTCCTCAATAACCTGGCGCGCCGCCCGGTCTATGCTAGCCAAGGTCACACCTGGACGGACTGCCTTAATGGCCACTTCTTGGGCCTGACGCACGGTCTCATAGACCCGCCGCGACTCCTCATCCGGCTCCCCATAGAAGACGGTCCGGGTCATATCCGAACAGTAGCCCTTGTAAGAAGAGCCGATGTCAATTACCACTGAATCACCCGGTTGAGGGCGGTCGTCATTAGTTTCGTGGTGGGGATCCGCCCCATTGGCCCCGTAGGCAATAATCGGTTCAAAGGAGAAGCCTTGGCAACCCAAACGCTGATAGATGCCAGCCAATTCGCTGACCATTTCAGATTCTGGCAAGCCATCCGCCACCAAGTTAATGAGGGCTAGGGTGGCCTGATCGTTAAGGGCAGACGCCTCCCGCATCAGTTCTTGCTCCTCAGGTGACTTGATGGCCCGCAGGTCATCCACCAAATAAGCAGCATTCACTGGCTTCAAATCTTGGCGGGCCGCCATCAGATCCAAGAGAAAATGACTTGGCCAAACCTTATCAATCCCCGTTTTACCGGGCGCCAGACTTTGGGCCAACCAGCTGATAACTGGCTCCCCATCACGATAGGTCACAATCTCTAAGTCGTCTGCTAAGTCACTAGCCTGTGGGAAGAGTTGGTTGAGATAGAGTTGATGACGACCGTCAGCTGCCACCTTGAGCAGTAAGAGCCGCTCTCCCGGCTGGGTCTCATAGCCAATCAAATAAGCAATACTTGACGGGTCAGTCACTAATTGTTGGGCAACCCCTGCTACCTTGATGCCCTTAACTAGGGCTTCTAATCGTTCAGCTTGCATGTATACGCGCTCCCTTCTTCTTTCCCTTCTATTATAGCACAGGGATTTGCTGGGACCCAAGACAAAGCCATAAGAAAAGGCTGGGAACTCGTCCCAGCCTCAGAGCTGTCTATTCGATAATTTCTGTCTTTAGGACACCTGCTGCTTCAAAAGCCGCCGCCAACTGGCAGAGAACCCGTTCCTGGCCCTTGCCGGCCCAAAGCTGGACACCCAGCGGTAGGCCTTCTGACGATTTGCCAAGAGGCAACATGATGGCCGGTTGACCAGCCAGGTTCTGGAGGAAGGTCCAAGGCGTGTAAGCCCAACTTTCCCGCCAACGCTCCATAATGAGGTCGGTGCGAGCCTCCTTGGCTAAGCCCTCCTGATTCAAGAGGCGCTGAGCCATCTCCGCCGAAGCCGCAAAGCACCCATGCAGGGGCGCCGGCCCGTTGGTCCCAGGCGTCAAAAGTATATCATAGTCCTGGAAGAAATTCTCCAAATCAGCCGCTAGCTGATCCCAACGGCCCAGCAGCTGGCTGTAATCGGCAGCATCCCAAGGCAAGCCGGCCTGGTAGATGCCCCAGGTCATTGGCTCCATATCGTCTGGCGTCAAGGCGCGACCCAGACTAGCCTCAAATCCTCGCATCATGGCAACCGTCTCAACTGCATTCATGGTGGTATAATCACGCGCCGCCGCTATGACATCCACTGGGAAGTCAACTGCGACTAGCTCATGACCCATGCCTGCCAATCGTTCTACCGTCTGGCGCAACAAGTTGGCCACATCTAAGCGAACTTGAGGTGTTAGGGGCGAATCCAGCAGATAGGCGATTCTGAGCGGACGCTGAGGCAAGGTCAGGGGACCAGGACTCATTTGAGGCACCATGTAAGGTGCAGCCCACTGTTCCACCTGCAGCCCCTCCAATAAGGTCCAGGTATCCCGGACCGACTTGGTCAAAGCAAAATGTACCGATGCCCCCTGCCAGCCCCGATAGCCGTCGGGGCCAACTGGCACCCGGCCACGGGAAGGCTTGAGGCCAATCAGACCACAGAAGCTAGCGGGAATCCGGATAGAGCCCCCGCCGTCACTGGCTGTGACAATTGGCACCATGCCCGCCTTGAGCGCAGCCGCTGCCCCACCACTGGACCCGCCCGCATTGCGGGTTAGATCCCCGGGATAGCTGACTGCTCCGGTAAACTGGGCATCGCTAATATTCTTAAAGCCAAATTCCGGCACATTGGTCCGGCCTACCACGATAAAGCCCAAAGCCTGGATGCGTTCTACGAAATAAGAAGTCTGGTTGGCTACATAGTCGGCCATAAGCTGGGCGCCCGCATAGGAAGGCTCCCCAGCTTGGAGTTGGCCCAAGTCCTTGAGCAGAATAGGCACCCCAAAGAAGGCAGGCAATTCCTGACGTTCTGACTCTGACAGCTGACGCCAGAGTTGGTCATGAGCCTGAGCTTGGGCCCGCGCACTCTCGGCTTGGACATGAGCCACCGCATGTAGGCTAGGATTGAGGGCCTGGATATTTTCGAGGGCCCAGTCCACCAATTGGCTGGCCGTCAAACGACCGGCCTTGACTTCTTGCGCGTAGTAAGTCGCATCTTGCTTAAATAAGGGCATCTTCTGGCAGCACTCCTTTGGCTAAATCATCGAGTAGTTGGCGTTTGTAATGAAGAAATTCTGGACTAAAGCCAATGGCTTCGAAGTCCGACTTATCCAGTTGAATGTCGTGGACAGCTTGCAGGGTCCCTGGCTTGCCACCCATGACATAGACCTTGTCGGCTAAAATCAAGGCCTCATCCACATCGTGGGTGATGAGCAGAGTCGACCAGCCCATCTGCTGCTTGTAGTGGAGGAACCACTGATGCAGCTGGCGCCGGGTCACCGCGTCCAAGGCACCAAAGGCCTCATCCAAGAGGACCCATTGGCGCTTGAAGCAGGCCGTCCGCAGGAAGGCTGCCCGCTGGCGCATGCCCCCTGACAGAGACTTGGGATAGTGCTGGGCCCAAGGCGCTAGCTTGAATTCTTCTAGTAGCTGCTTGGCCTCGGCACGGGCCTGAGACTTCTTGACCCCAGACACCACTAGGGGCAGGGCCACATTATCCACTAGGGTCAGGTGCTCGAAAAGCATGTCCTTTTGCAGCATGTAGCTGACCTGACCGGGTTCCAAGGGCTGTCCCGCTAGGCTAATGGAGCCTGACTGGACCGGCAAGATGCCAGCGATTAAATTAAAGAGGGTGGTCTTCCCGACCCCGCTTCGACCCAGGATAGCCACGGTCTGGCCCGCTACCACCTGAAGATTAACATCTTGGATGACCATTTGCTGGTCGTAGCCGTAGGCTAAATCCCGAATTTCTAGCACCTTACTCCGCTCCTAAATATTCATTGCTAAAGTATTGGCCCTTAGTTAGGTCGCTTTCGACCAGTTTGTTGTCGTAGAGCCATTGATAGAAGGCATTCCAACGCGCTGGATCGAACTGGCCCCATTTGGCTGGATCGCTAGCGTAACGCTCGCTCAACCATTTTTGGGAAGCCACGACGAAATCACGTTGGTCCTTCAATTCTGGGGCCGCTTCAATCAGAATGTCGGCCGCTTCTTCTGGATGTTCCATAGCATATTGATAGCCCTTCTTGATAGCTGCCAAGACCTTCTTGGCTTGATCTGGGTGGGCTTTGAGGTAATCGTTGTTGGCAATAATAACTGGTGAGTAGAAGTCCAATTCTGGCGCGATGTCCCGAATTTGGAAGAAAGTGGTGGACACCTTCTGGAAGCCTGCCAAAATCCCATCCCAAGCATAGTAAACCCAGGCTGCGTCGAATTGGTTATTGGCCAAGCCGATAATGGAGTTGTCGCCATCATTTGGCACTAGACTTGTCTTGGAGAAGTCCCCGCCGGCCTTCTTAGTCATGTATTCCATCATCTTCAACTCAATTGGGTCATTCCAAGTGCCGTACTTGTGCCCTTCCAGACCTTTAGGATCCTTGATGCCGGCTTCTTCCTTAGCAATAATACCGGAGGTATTGTGTTCAATAATAGCCGCTACCGCCGTTACTGGCAAGCCACCCGCAAATCGCTTAGCCAAAGAATCTTGGAAGGCAATCCCGAAGGCCGCCTTACCTAGCCCCACTAATTCGGTGGTTGAGCCTTCAGGTGGACGTTTGATATCGACTTCCACGCCCACTTCCTTGAAGTAGCCCTTGGCTTGGGCGACATATAGCCCGGTATGGTTGGTGTTAGGTACCCAGTCTAGAATCAGGTCTACCTTGTTGTCATCACCTGTTTGAGCGGCTACGCTTGGTAATGTGGTTCCAGCCAAAGATAGGCCGGCAAGCAAAGCCGCGAATTTTTTCATCCATTTTTGCATGTGTGTGTCACTCCTCTAATCTTAGGAAATATGGGGGGCCTTGCTTGAGCGCCAAGGCAAGGCGAGTCGTTCAATGAGGGCAACTAGCCCCATGAATATCAAACTCAGTGCTGAAATGAGGAAAATGACCGCGAACATCTTGTCGTAGGCGAAGGCCTTCTTGGTCTGGATCATATAGACACCCAGACCCTCGAATCCCCCTAGCCATTCCGCCACAACCGAACTCACGAAGGCGTATGAGACACTGACCTTAAGCCCGGAAAAGAAGAAGTGTAGGCTGGTCGGTATCTTAACATAGCGCAAGGTCTGCCAATGACTGGCTCCCATCATGTTCAGCAACTGCAAGGCATCCTGGTCACAATGGGCGAAGCCACTTAAGATACTCATGATAATGGGAAAAATCGTAGTTAAGACCACCAAGACAATCTTAGGCGTCATCTCATAGCCCAGGGCCAAAACCAAAATCGGGGCAATGGCCACCGTCGGCACAGTCTGAGATACGATTAAGAGTGGGTAGAGGGCCCGGTGGACCCATTTGAAGCGGTCCATGATGACCGCCAGAATAAAGGCCAAGACAATCCCAATGCCCAGCCCGATAAAGGCCTGGATTAGGGTTACCCGACTATTGCGCCAGAGGTTAGGGGCATCTTGCCAGATAGCCGCTAGAACCGCCGACGGAGCCGGAATGATAAAACGCGGCAGCATACCCAGTCGAGCCGTCACTTCCCACAAGGCCAGGAGTCCTAAGCCTGTCAGCCAAGCCACACTTGATTCAAACCAGCGATGCACTCTCTGTTTAATGGTTACCGTCTCCTTTCTATTGAGAATACGTAACACCCACTTGCGTTTGGACTCGATAAAAAAAGACCCATCCCGGCATGACGCGCAGGATGAGTCCATCAATCAGATTCAACTTGCCACATCCCTACGTAAGTATTAACTTCATCAGGTTATGAGGGTCCGAGGCAAAGCCCCATCTCAGCCGCAATCGCGGCACCCCTTGTGTTACCTCTATATTATATGCAAGTTGATGTAAGAATGCAATTGCGGTGCTTGGGGGATGGGGATCAGAGGTGGGGGAAAAAGTGGCAAGGTGGCTACAGGCGCGCGCCTTGGCGCTGAAACTTTAATCAATTAATCACCGGAATAAATTCGATTAGCTAGGGTTTATTTAGCAGGTTCAGAGCCTGCTCTTCCAACTTCTGACTAACAGATTCCCCAAACTCCCCTACTATATAGACACCCAGCTCATTCTTTACATCAGATATTTCACGAGACATATTTGCATATGATTGTTTAGTATTTACAGTTGCCTGCTGCAACAAAGCTTGCATTTTGCCAATACAACCAGGCGCAATAATACCCTCAATAATTTGCCTTTCAATTGCTTTCTTTTCTTCTATTTGTTGTAATTCAATACTCATTGTACTCCCCCCTTACCTTCATTCCATCAATATCGCATATTTCAGTTTGATTGTTTCTAGCTCTGAATCTAGATTTTCAATGTACTGTTCATTTCTTTCTTCTATTTTATTGATGGTATTCTCGTAGTGCAGACGATATACCTCATCTTGATTGAACTTACTACTTAGCTGCACAATAACATCTAAATAATAATCTACCATCTTCTTCTTATGCTGCTTTATATCTTCTAATTGTGTTTGCAGAAGTATACGTTCCTTGTCAATGTCACAACTGCTAAACTGTGAGCTTATTTTTCTCATTCTATCTCCTTCCTAAAATTTTATTTTAGCGGCATTATTGCTATCAGTTTGCCACAACTCAGTTGCATTATTCTTGATACTAGTTAATAACTCCATATATTCTATTTCCAAGGACAATAATACTTGCTTTTGTTTATCAACAAACTCCTGAATTGGGCCAACTACTGAACTATAACTAGAACCACAACCACTTAAATATGCATTCGCCTCCATAATCCCAAGAGTGGGAGCAAATTGGACTAATTGCGCTTGAGTTTCAGCCCAAATTTCTTCTGCTTGAGCAAGCATTCTATCTAGATCCAAGTGTATCCTTTGAACGTTATCAGACAATAACGCTTTAACGCCATCAATTAAACCCGAAGCAATACCTAAATCCAAATAAATTTTTGCATTGCCCGGAGATATCTCAGAATACGCTCGGTATTTTCTGCGTAGTTGGGCAATTTTCTTAATCACTCCTTTTGCATAAAGTTGATCATATAATTCAACCGACTTTCTCCACTCTTTCAATATTAGGTCGTCGTTCTGTATTGTATTGCTTAATAATAAACGTCCGTATGAGTCATATTGTTGTCCACCATAAATATGTTGAGAGACAACATCCACTCTTTTAGCGTCTATCATAACTAATCTGCCTACTGTATCCATAGGACGTGTGTATTTTTCCCATTGTTCTTCCAGTAACCGATTTCTAATATACCCCGATGCTCTCGGATTCATAGCCAACGTTTTCAGATTCGAATAATGACTATCAAGACCATACAACTCGAGATTACCAAATTTCTGTACAATATCGTAACGGTCATAGAATTGAACTGTACGATTTTTAACCTGTTGAGCCCACTTCATTTTTTCCGGTGTCAGAATCGGTCCCAAGCCTGGAGCATTCATAAATACTGCAGATCTAATTCGCTCAGGCTCTTCAACCTCCGATACTGCAAATTGCCCATCCATTCCTCCTAAAGAGTGACCATCTAAGTCAAAATACGCATTTGGAAATTGTTTCATAGACTCATTGAGCACATTCGAAGCATCTATTAATTGCGGTGTATATTCTTCTTTAACTTTATTTAGTATCTGCCAAGCGGTAGGAAAGTCATTCTCATACCAATCTTTTTTAAACGCAGCATTATCGGTAATGAGTGAGAGAAACCCTTCAGAACCTCGATAGAATACATGTACTGACTTTACTTGTTCAAAATCCGCTTCACTTGAAACCGGTCGGTCTGTCACTATGTATGTATACAAACCAGTATCCCTATTATCGATAGTTTGATACAGATATCCAACGCGCTCCCATTCTCCATTGCTATTTTCAAATCCTACTTCTTGTCCTGGTTTATAACCATTTTGATATTGTATTTCTGAATTAAGTCGAAGATCTTTGTCCGAGAAGTTAGCAGTCATATTACTTCCCCTCCAATAGGTTTTTAAATTCTTGAGATTCTACAATTGCACCTAGCGATATTTCCCTACTCGGCATAA
Organism: uncultured Abiotrophia sp.; assembly: GCF_963520105.1. Lineage (NCBI taxonomy): Bacteria > Bacillati > Bacillota > Bacilli > Lactobacillales > Aerococcaceae > Abiotrophia > uncultured Abiotrophia sp. Next base: position 192,885 of record NZ_CAUQPN010000002.1, on the reverse strand, counting down.
ATCTAGTCACAATAAACCTCACTTGCGCTGATTCATCACCATTAACCGATACACTAATTCTTACACCGCCCATGGGAGTACGTTCCACTGTTTTCGGGTTAATTGCATAAGATTGTATAGTCCCTTCTGACGTAAAGGCATGCTGATCTCTTTTGGTGAAATAAGTATCCAGTTTGTCTTTTAATTCCTGACCGTAGACTAGATTATGTATTTCCACCTGAACCGCCACTACGTGATAGACAATTGGGCCGACAATCATCCCGATAACGATCAAGAAGGGATACCATTTCTTTATGAATTGCTTACACTTTTTCATCTTATAACCTCCTAGAAGTTAATAGGATCTCTTCCGTATTCAATTGAATAATTATACTGTTCAAACTCCCACTCATCATTCAAAGCTAACTTCATTATTGCCAAGTTGTAGTTTCAAGTCTCGGTAATACCAGAGATACCAGGTCTTACCATCCGAGTCTGTGTACTCCCGCACCGCATCTGCGGCTTGATCATTAATCTTGAGTTTCGTGAAAATGGGATTAGTCGCCGCCCCCGCGAAAGGATAACGCGATCTATCGGACCCAAAGCCACCCGATGAGAAGCGGACAGCAAGATAGGCCTGGAAATTCCTCAAGAAGTGATTACTGGTTACATCTTTATCAAAACCATGCACTGCCCCATAATCAAACTGATTGCGAATGCTCATCATAACCTTGTTGTCGACACCGCCTCCAGGATAGTTCACTTCTAATTGAAAGACGCGCCCATTACGACGGATGTAATCCGAAGTCCCGTCTCCATTGTCAAAAGTCGCGACAATCTCGCCAGGCTCTTTCACGCGAGCATTGGTATCCGCATCATTACCGGTGACATAACGCCCTAGTTCAGCCAAGGCATAAAGGATACCGAGGATGACTAGTATTTTAATTAGTTTCTTCTTGTTCATTTTTTGCTCTCCTTTGTAACCTCGTCAGTATTACTTCTCATTCAAATGTCGCTGTATTGCCTGAAAACTTGAGTTGTATATCCTTAAAGTACCATAAATACCAAGTGTTACCTTCTGCATCGACATACTCTTTGACTTCATCAACTCGTTGGCCATTGATTTTTAATTGTTTAAAAGCCTCATTTGTCGCAGCACCTGCCAAAGGTGTTTTATTTTGGCTATTCCCTGCTTTTAATGCTTTATGAATCTTGCTCCACTCACTGAGATAGACGTCGAAGTTAGCTTCAAAATGCTGATTAGGTAGGTTCAAATCAAACCACCGAGTTGCTCGATAATCAAATAAATTTTTAAACCCATAGAAATAGCGACTGTCTTTATGGGGAGTTGGATAATTAATCTCTACCTGCAAAATTGTATCGTTTTTCAAAATATGGTTTTCTGTTCCATCCCCGTTATCGAAGCTTGCTACAATCTCACCAGGAACGGTCACAGGGTCAGGTAGCTGAGACTGTATTTTTTGATATTGACTTCCTATATAGCTAAGAAAACTAAGCGCCACAAAGACAAGAAAAATTTTAATTATCTTTCCTTTTTCCATAAAACTACTCTCCCTTATTCATTAATCTGATATTTAGAACACGTCTAGGGGTTGCCTCATCAACAATCCTTTCTTTCCCTGTTAATACTAACCCCTATTCCGCCCGAATCAGTTCCAATAAACCATTCCGAAAGAAACTTTGATCTAAAACGAAATAGTCCTTTACTCTTTTGACTTAAGCAGTACATGTAGTTTATTGGAAACAGTCACTATGCTCATTTGCCATTTGTTGTTTACAAATATATATTTAACACCTATATAGATACTAGGATCATCATTTATAAGAACGCGAATACTTCTACCGGTTCGCACACCCATGCTATCATAATCTAATTCATACTTTTTTATTACCCCTGCCTCCGTGAAGGCCTGCGGATCTTCGGATTTAATGACTTGCTCTATTTCAGACCTTACTTCCTGCGAATCAAAGAAGCTGACAAGCTCTGCGTATTGAGCCTTCTTATTATTCTGGACCATCCAGTATACACCTTGATAAGCTAAAAATAGAGCGCCTGCTATACAAAAAACAATAATGAACGAGGTTCTGATAACTCGCATATATTTCTCCCTTTCGTTTGCATTTCCATTAGTATTAAAGTCTATATCCGATTATATATGCAAAAAGAGGCCGGGTCCCACCAGCCTCCACAGTCCTTACTTAGCAGTCGATAGCGTGCGCTTCACCCTATCTTGTTACTCCTATATTATACTACTTATCCTCTAAGAAATACAATAGAAATTGGGATTTTGTTACATTGAGTAAACACTGAATTATTATTTTATCAGCATTTGTAAGCGCAACAGATATTTTCGGTGTCTTTATTTCATAATTTATACAGCAGGAAACGACAACTAATTATTATAGAAAAAGTTAGTTAGTAAGCCATACATTGCCAGCTAGGCTACTGGCTCGCCACACTCCACCCTTCCCAAAATAAAAAAGTGTTGCTAGTCACGCTAGCAACACTTCTATTATGATTTGACTAGCCCAGCAGCATCCGCATGATGCCACTATAATCTAGAACCAGGAAGGACATAAAGAGGCAATAGACCAACATGCCCAGCAACAAATAGGTCTCAAAAGGCACTAGTCCCGGGAAGGTGGCTTTAATCCCCTTCCTGTGTCGATAGCATCTTGCCAACCAGCTCAAGCCTAGGCCACAAGAGACGACAGCGAAAGGCTCTAAGAAGAGCCGGTAGTTAGAACTGAGCGCATCCACACTAAATAAGCCGACTGGCTGAGGCGCTATCACTAGGTAACAGACAAGCGTAAACAAGAGCTGAGCCACCACTAGGGCCCATAGGACTTTTCTAAAGGTTCTCATACCCGCTCACCCCTCCCCTTCTCTGATTAGGCATCATTTAATAAAGTTGTAAGATATTCGTCAGCCCTATTTGATCTAATATCAAAACTGACATGATGACAGCAATCAACAAGTGTCCCGTTAACAACATTCCTTCAGCAGGCATAATCACATCCAGATTTTCCTTAATTCCATTCTCACGCCGTCTAACTTTTGCTACCCATATTATCAAAAGACCACTAATTACGGTACAAATCGGCTCCAAAAACAGCATATAACGAGGCCCCACTGAATCAATCCCCTTAAATCCGAAGTGGGTAATGACTGTTTCAGGTGCGACAAAGACAAAACATATAGTAGTAAAGACAAATTGTATGGCCACAATAATCCAGATTATCTTTCTGAATGACTTCATTATCATCACCTACTCAAGTATGCTAGTAGCCAACAAGCTTATTTTAATCCTAAGTTTTTCCCACTCAACCTTATCTTTAGTCTCCAAAATAGGCTTTTAATAATTCGACTTGTTCTTTATTTAGCATTTCTTCCCCGCTTACCATTTTATTTAGGGCATGAAGCGGCAGGCCAGAATTATGACTCAACCTCTCCATGTACTCACTATCTTTGCTTTGCAATTTGATACGTATTAATTCTGCGTAGTAGGCATTTGTCACCTTAAGAACAGTGGCCTCATCCTGTACATTGATGGTATCACTCAGCAAATCAAAAACGGTCTGCAAATTCGTTAAACTAGCCAAATTTCGAATTATCTGCTTAATTTGGCGTAAGATATAGTCATTTTCAACAAACATAAGGATACCTCCCACTATATTTCTAGGCATAAAATTGATGGTATCTGCCTACAATACCACCCTACAACCTTATTATAGTCCTTCACAACCAATGGTGCAAGCGCTTCATTTTTTGTATCTACTTTACTCCCTTGATATCAGCATACAAAAAAACAGGCTGAGATGAAACTCAGCCTGTTCCCTAGTTCTTAGCTTTATTCCGGCTTCACGAAGACACCAGACACTTTGTAGCCTTTTTCTTGGAAGACGCGCGCGACTTCCTCAGAATCTTGAGTATCTACATGAACCACCACATTGGTCTTGTCGTCCAAGTGGTAGACGTTCATTTGGGTGATGCTCCAGTTGTGCTTAGCGGTGGTCTCACCGATGTCCTCTAGAATACCTGCCTTGTCATCGACTACTTCTACCACGAAACGAGTCCCTGGGGTGTAGTAGCCATTGATGTCAATGAAGGCTTCGAAGATGTCCTTGTCAGTGATAATCCCCACTAATTGGGCGTGGTCCATGACAACCAGGACACCGACGTCCATATTGCGCATCTCAGAAGCGGCTTGCTCCAAGAGGGCATCTGGGCTTGTGGTAATGACGCGGCGAATCATAATGTCTGCCGCTGTCGTCTTGTTGAGCAAGTAGTTGAGTTCATGCACGCTCAGGCTGGTCGCGGTAGAAGGCGAGTTCTTGGCAATGACAGACTCTGTTAAGAGCCCTACCAATTGGCCTTTGACTACGACTGGCAAACGGTGAATGTCGTGTTGGCGCATCAAGTCCAGCGCCTTAATGACAGTGGTATCTGGCGTGATGGTCACCAAGTCGGTTGACATATAGTTTTTAACGTACATTTGCTTAACCTCCTAAGTATGCTTTTTGGACGGCGTCGCTCTCGAGGAGCTCTTGGCCGGTCCCGCTCAGAACGATCTTACCGGTTTCCAAGACGTAACCCCGACTAGCAATGGACAGGGCCATCTTGGCATTTTGTTCAATCAAGAGGACGGTGGTCCCTTGAGCTTGAATCTGTTGAATAATGTTGAAGATTTCTTGGATGAAGATTGGCGCCAAGCCCATGGATGGCTCATCCAGTAAAAGTAGCTTAGGCTTGGACATGAGGGCCCGGCCCATAGCTAGCATCTGTTGCTCCCCACCTGATAGGGTGGAAGCATCCTGCTTCTGACGCTCGCCCAAGACTGGGAAGCGGTCATAAACGGCTTGTATATCTTCTTCGATATTGGCGCGGTCCTTGCGTAAGAAGGCGCCCATTTCCAAGTTTTCGCGGACAGACAGGCCTTTGAAGACGTGACGGCCTTCAGGCACGTGGGAAATCCCTAACTGGACAATCTTCTGGGCGTTGGTTTTGGTAATGTTCTGGCCTTCATAGGTCAGAGTCCCGGAAGCGGGCTTAATCAAACCAGAGATAGTCCGTAGGATGGTCGACTTACCAGCCCCGTTGGCCCCAATCAGGGAGACAATCTCCCCTTGGTTAACCTCGAAGTTAACGCCACGGACTGCATTAATCATGCCGTAGTTGACGGCTAAGTTCTCAACACGTAACATTAGGCGTCACCTCCTAGGTAGGCCCGGATAACATCTGGGTTCTGACGAATTTCTTCTGGCGTGCCTTGGGCCAAGAGTCGGCCGTATTCCAAGACATAGATGCGTTGGCAGATTTCCATAACCAAGGCCATATCGTGTTCGATTAGCACGATGGTCAAGCCAAATTGTTGGCGAATCTGTTCGATTAAGGCGGTTAACTCAGCGGTTTCTGCTGGGTTCATGCCGGCTGCTGGCTCGTCTAAGAAGAGAATCTTAGGTTCAGTGGCCAGGGCCCGGACGATTTCCAGACGACGTTGTTGACCGTAGGCCAAGTTCTTAGCCTTGTCTTGAGCGTATTGGGCTAGGTCGAAGATTTCCAAGAGTTCTAAGGCTTTAGCCTTCATCTTAGCTTCTGTCTCATAGTAGGCCTTGGTCCGGAAAATGCTGGACCAGATGGCATCATGATTGTGCCCGTGCATGGCTACCATGACGTTTTCCAAGACGCTTTGGTCTTTGAAGAGGCGAATGTTTTGGAAGGTCCGCGCCAAGCCTAGTTGGTTAATCTTATAAGGTGCCATGCCGTTCAAGGTCTTGACCCCATCAGCAGTGGATAAGGTGACAGTCCCTTCTGTTGGCTCGTAGACGCCTGTTAAGAGGTTGAAGAAGGTGGTCTTGCCGGCCCCGTTAGGACCGATAAGGCCTACAAGCTCTTGCTCTTCTAACTTGAGGGAGACGTTGGACACGGCTGCCAAACCGCCAAAGTTTTTAGTAAGTTGATTGACTTCTAGTAAGGCCATTAGACTGCTCCTTTCTTCGCTTTATTCTTGGTTAAGAGGGAGCCTAGACGTAATTCCCAGGTTCCTAGGAGACCACCCGGTCTGAAGATCATGATTAGGATGAGGGCGATGGCATAGATGACCATACGAAGCTGCCCATAAGGTTGTAAGAGGGTATTGAGAATCCCTAAGACCACGGCTGCCACGAAGGAACCGGTGAAACTCCCAATCCCGCCGAATACGACGATAATGAGGACATCAATGGACTTGTTGAAGGTGAAGTCCCCTGGGGTGACGACCCCGATGTTACCAGCATAGAGTGCACCGCCGATAGCGGCAGTAATGGCACCTAAGACGAAGGCGATCACCTTGTACTTAGTCACGTTAACCCCCATGGACTCTGCGGCAATCTCATCTTGCTCGATGGCATAGGTTGCCCGGCCCGCACTGGAGTAGAAGTAGTTGAGAATCAAGATAGTGGTCACAACCATGAAGAAGTAAACTAATGGCCAGGTTGCCACTTTAGGAATGGCGTTAATCCCTTGAGGTCCGTTGGTTAGGGTCTTGTAGTTGGTGATGACGACCCGGATGATTTCAGAAACACCCAGGGTGGCGATGGCCAAGTAGTCCCCGCGTAGGCGCAAGGTTGGAATCCCGACTAAGACAGCCAAGACAGCAGCCACAACCGCACCGACTAGCATCCCAGTCCAGAGACCCCCTAGGTCTGCATGACGTGTTGCGAAGATGGCACCTGAGTAAGCCCCCACAGCGATAAAGGCCGCATGCCCCAGCGAGAACTGGCCGGCTACCCCTAAGACCAGGTTGAGCCCGATGGCATAGATGACATCAATCATAATTTTGATTAAGGTGATTTGGTAGTAGGAATCGATTAAGTTAGTCGACGTTAAGAGCCACAAGAGGCCATAACCCAAGAGGGCTGCCGTCAACCAAATCAGGTTGCGTTGATGGAATCGTTGCATGTGGCTTCACCTACACTTTCTCTTTGACGTTCTTACCGAAGAGACCTGCCGGCAAGACGAGCAAGATAACAATTAAGAGGGCATATACGGCCGCATCCTTGAAGGCTGAACCCCCGAAGGCAGAGACGAAGGTCTCCAAGAGACCGATTAGGTAACCCCCGACCATGGCACCCGGAATGGAGCCAATCCCACCGACAACGGCAGCGACGAAGGCCTTAAGCCCTGGCGTCAAGCCCATGGTGGCCGCCATTTGGTTGGAGTAGAGACCGTAGAGGACGCCGGCTACCCCTGCTAGGCCAGACCCTAGCGCAAAGGTAAAGGAAATCACCGCGTCAACGTTAATCCCCATGAGTTGAGCTGCTTCTTCATCGACCGCTACCGCCCGCATGGCTTTCCCCATCTTGGTGTACTTAACAATAAATTGTAGAGCTACCATTAAAAGGATAGTTGTCACGAAGATTAAGATTTGTTTGGAGTTAATGACCGCTCCCATAACTTTGAAGGTGGTGGTCTTAAAGCTAGTTGGATAGGCCTTAACTTCCGGACCGAAGAAATAGATCATGGCATTTTCTAGGAGGAAGGAGACCCCAATCGCGGTGATAAGGGCGGCTACCCGAGTCGATTTACGTAGGGGCTTGTAGGCCACCCTTTCAATAGTCACCCCTAAGACGGAGGTAAAGACCATGGTTAAAGCTAAGGATAAGTAGAAGTCCATGCCCTGGACATTAACCAGATAGAAACCGAAGAAGGCCCCCATCATGAGGATGTCCCCGTGGGCGAAGTTAATCAAGCGGATGGTCCCATAGACCATGGTATAACCCAAGGCGATCAAGGCGTAGATACTCCCCGTCGACAAGCCGTTAAAAAGTTGTTGTAAGAACCACTGGAGGTTCATAGGCATAAGCTCCTTTCTGTGTATGATGGCTACAAATTAAGTATAGCAGTCCTAAGGCTAAGGCGCCATACTTCCTCATGAAAAAGGTCGTATTGTGCTATGACTGGATGTCCAAGCAACAATACGACACTAGCATGAGGGAGTCTGCTGTCGATTACTCAGCTGACACGTTCACAGCTTCGGTAACTTCACCTTTTTCGAAGTGGAGCATTACCGCTGTCTTCACTGGGTTGTGTTTTTCGTCAAATGAGAAGGTCCCGGTTACCCCTTTGAAGTCTTTGATTTTAGCCAAGGCTTTGTTAACTTCTTGTGGGTCAGTTGAGCCTGCATCCTTGATAGCTTGCAAGAGCACGTTAGTCGCATCGTAAGAAAGAGCTGCGAAAGTATCTGGCTTCTTGCCGTATTCTTTTTCATAGGCTTCTACGAATTTCTTAACTGCTGGGTCATCGCTCTTGTCAGAGTAGTGAGAAGTGTAGAAGACGTTGTTAAGGTTGTCTTTACCTGCTAATTCAACCAAGGTGTCGTTAGCAAAACCGTCACCACCAACGATTGGCTTGTCGATCCCGAGTTCACGCGCTTGCTTGATGATCAAACCAGCTTCAGTATAGTAACCTGGTACGTAGAGGGCGTCGAAGTCTTGAGTAGAGATGTTAGTCAAGACAGTTAAGAAGTCAGTATCGTTAGTTTGGTAAGATTCTTTGGCTACGATGGTCCCGCCTTTAGCTTCAAATTGCTTAACGAAGCTATCAGCCAAACCTTGTGAGTAGTCGTTAGCTTGGTCAACCAAGAGAACCACTTTCTTGTAACCTTGAGTATCCGCTAAGTAGTTAGCAGCGGCCACCCCTTGGAAGGAATCTTCGAAGCAGACACGGTAGATGTAGTCGTAGACTTTGCCTGCAGAGTCGAGGGTAATCCCGTTACCAGTTGCAGCAGGGAAGATAGCTGGTGTTTTGCCGTCGTTAGCGACTGGAATTTCTGCTAAGGCATCCCCGGTAGTTGCAGGACCTACAATCCCTGCCACGCCGGCAGCGACTAATTTGGTTGCAGCCGCAGCGGCTTCTGTCTTATCAGACTTGTTGTCTTCGACTTGCGCTTCGACTTTCTTGCCGTTAACGCCGCCGTGTTCTTCATTGTATTGCTTAACAGCTAATTTCAAACCACTAGCCATTGGCGTCCCGTAAGCGGCAGCCGCCCCTGAGAGCTCGAAGTTACCGCCGACTTTAACGGTGTCTTGGGCTGAGACAGTAGCCAATGGGGATGCGAGCAAGAGACCCGCGAAGAGTGCTGTTCCTAACTTTTTAAAATTCATAGTGTACCTCCTAAAATATGGTTCCTAAATCATGATGATGAGAAAAGTATACACTACTCCGGCTCATTTTACAATGCTTTTATTAAAGTTTTTTAATCTTTTGCTCATTTTCTTGTCTAGGCCTTATGCGGCACGGAATCGGTGCCGTTTTGCAGGGCTGGCGTGAGGGGGATTTCTGGATTGTGGCCTGTTTTGGGCGGGGTGTTGGGGAGCTAGTGGTCCACTCGACGGAGTGGGCCACTGGCGCGGAGCTTTTCCTGGATTTTGGCCCGTTTTCGGCCTTTTCTGAGGAGCTAGTGGTCCACTCTCCAAAGTGGACCACTGGCTCGGGACTTTTCCTGGTTTTCGGCCTGTTTCCGGCCTTTTCCCGGGAGCTAGTGGTCCACTCTTCAAAGTGGACCACTGGCTCGACACTTTTCCTGGGTTTTGACCCGTTTTCGGCGATTTCCTGGGAGCTAGTGGTCCACTCTTTAAAGTGGGCCACTAGCTCGACACTTTTCCTAGATTCTGGCCCGTTTTCAACGATTTCCCTGGAGCTAGTGGTCCACTCGACGGAGTGGGCCACTGGCTCGGAGCTTTTCCTAGCTTTTGCCCTGTTTTCGGCGGTTGCTTAGAGAGTTTCCTGGCTATGGGGCGACTTATTTGAGAGGATTTGCTGGCTAGTAAACTTAGCTCCCCTATTTATCTATTACATAGATAAATAGGGTACGAGTTAGCAAAATTACGTGTCCAAAACTAAACAAAAAAGGGGCGGGTGCCCCTTTTTCTTCCTATATATATTGATGAGCGGCCAACTGAGTAGCTACTAGCTTAGCCTGGAGGCCGGCGCTGGCCTTGCCTTCTAGGCGCGTCAGGGGCTCCTTGGCGAAGTAACGGAGGGAGGCAACCACTTGCCCGCCGTTAACAAAGACTTCTAGTGAGCTAGCATCGAGCCAAAGGTCTAAATGCTTGAGCCCTTCTTCTAGCTGCATATGGCGCCATTCTTGCAGGCCGGTTAGCCAGTTGAAGCGAGCTAAACTTAGACGGCCTTGACCGTCCTGGTATTTGACTGTCACGTTATCATCTAAGAAGAGTTCCCAATCTGCTAAAGTCTCAAAGTCCACTTGCACTCTTTGCGCCCGGCCCGACAAATCTAGGCGGAAGTCTGCCGAGGTCCAAGCTAGCGGCTGGCTAGCTCCTGCTAGGCCTGCCAATTCCGCAATCGGCGTCTGATAGAGTTTGCCGTCTACTAGGCGTAAGTGGCGCGGAATGGTCAGGTGATGAATCCAGTCGTCTTGACGGGTTGGGATGGCGGCCTCTTGGTCAGGCCAGGTAATGCCCATCCAAGAGTATTGGATGACCCGGCCATCAGGCGCCACAAAGGACTGAGGCGCATAGTATTCAAAGCCGCGGTCACATTCCTGCATATCCGCAAAGTCCGCATTATCCGGTAGGAAGCGACCAGCCTGACTATCCCAGGTCCCGACTAAGTAAGTGGTGTTAAAGATATTATGGTAGTTATCCCCAATTGGGTCGACCCCTTGAGGTGAGAAGATGAAGATGGCCTTGTCCTGGCCTGTCACCTCGTCCGTCAAGAAGACCATATCCGGGCACTCCCACATATAGCCCAGGGGCTGATCAAATTGGAAGATAGAACCGCGGTAGTCCCAGTCTTTAAGGTCTTTAGAGAAGAAGGCCACGGTGTCGCCGGTCTTATCTAAGCGCTGAGTCCCCAGTAACATCCACCAACCTTGGACGGACGCATCATACCAGACCTTAGGATCCCGCACATGGCCGGTATAGTCCTGCAACTGCTCAGTCACAGGGCCTAATTTGGTAAAATGAATGCCGTCTGTCGAAGTGGCAATACATTGGTAGCTAGTCCGGCGTCCTGCCTCATCCTTGGTATTGCCGGTATAGAAGAGGTAGAGGGTGTCCTCGTGGACGATGGCGCCACCTGAGTAGACCCCGTTTTTATCGAACCAGTCATCGGACTTGAGGGCTACCGGCAACTGCTCATAGGTCACGAAGTCCTTGGTCCGGACATGACCCCAGTATTTGGTAGAGTGGTCGGTCGCATGCGGGTTATATTGATAGAAAATATGATAGTAACCCTGGAAATAGCAGAGCCCGTTGGGGTCATTGAGTAGCCCCTGCTCAGGCGTCAGGTGGAAGTGTTGGGCGTAAGGCCCTTTGTTGCGGCTTGTCATGGCTGGTCCTCCTTTTTGATTATAGGCTAACTTCATTATAGCATAGCTGCCAGCAGGCACCTATGAAAACAGGACGAGTTGCCCCGTCCTGTCATAAGTCATGCTTGTGCTTAAGCTTGTTTGTCTTCTTTGTAACCGAAGGCGTAGGTCAAGCCGAACCCGATCCCGAAGCTGACTACCAGCACCAAGAGGTAAGCAAAGATATTGTTGAGGTAGAGTAAGACCCCTGGTAAAACAGTGACAGACATACCAGTCGCTGCCAATTTGAAGAGGCCTGCTAACCAACCACCCGCAGCCCCGGCAACGAGACCCATCACGAATGGCTTACCATAACGGAGGTTAACCCCGAAGATAGCTGGTTCGGTAATCCCCAGCAAGCAAGAAATCCCTGAAGAGTATGCCAAGGCACGAACTTTGCTGTTGACTGTCTTGTAACCTACAGCGAAGGTTGCCCCTGCTTGCCCTGCCATGGCAGCAGTGAAGTAAGCATTCAGTGGGTTAGTCTTGTCGCCGTTAGTCAATAATTGTAACTCTAAGAAGTTGAAGATGTGGTGAATCCCGGTAACCACGATGATTTGTTGGACCCCACCGACGATGAGACCCGCTAAACCAAATGGCAAGGTCAAGATCTGCTTGGTTACGTCCAGTACGACTGTTTCCAAGGAGTGGAAGACTGGCCCAATAGCGAAGAGACCCAAGATAGACATTACCAAGAAGGTTAAGAATGGTGTCACGATTAAGTCGAAGGTATCCTTAACGTGGTCGTGGAGCCATTTTTCAAGTTTAGCCCCGATTAAACCGACGAAGAAGGCTGGCAAGACAGTCCCTTGATAACCTACGACTGGGATAAAGCCGAAGAAAGTTAAGGCTTGCGCATCCCCACTCGCTACTGCATAAGCGTTAGGCAAGGCAGGGTTGACCATCATTAAACCGAGGACAATCCCTAAGACAGGGTTGCCGCCGAAGACCTTGAAGCTAGACCAAGCAACTAAGGCTGGCAAGAAGGCAAAGGCAGTATCGGTTAAGATTTGTGTATAGAGTAAGAAGTTTTGGTCGATTTGTTTAGGATCGGTTAAGCCGAAGAGGCCAATCACTTCTGGACGAGTAAGGACACCCCGAACCCCCATGAAGAGACCGGTTGCCACCAAGACTGGGATGATTGGTACGAAGACGTCCCCGAAGGTCCGAATCATACGTTGTAAGATATTACCTTGTGGTTTAACTTCTTCTTTTTGGTCGGACTTGGTTACAGCGTTAACGCCCAAGGCTGATACTTCTTCATAGACCTTGTTGACCGTACCGGTTCCAAAAATGATTTGGTATTGACCGGAGTTGAAGAAAGCCCCCATGACCTTGTCGGTATTTTCGATGGCTTCCTTATCAATTTTGGCTTCGTCTTTGACCATAACACGTAGACGAGTTGCGCAGTGTGCGACGCTAGAGATGTTTTCCTTACCACCTAGGTATTTGACAACATCTTGTGCGATTTCTTTAAATCCCATATGTGTTCCTCCTTCATGCAGATGAGACTAAAACAATAATTGCCTGTAGAAAAGAAACCGGTTCTCCTCTAAGCCTTATTATACTTGGAATAGAACCGGTGTCAATATAATTAAATGTGAAAATGAAATCGTCGAGCTTTCAAATTGGGTTAGACAGCCGTAACAGACTGTCTGATAACAAGGGAAGTTTCTAACTTACGTTTAGTAACCGTGCCTTGGCCTTGAATTCTATCTAGTAACATTTTGGTAGCAACATAGCCAGCATGGCGATAAGGATATTCCACCGTCGTCAAGCCAGGATAGATAGAAGAGCCTAGGACATTATTGCCAAAACCAGCAAAGTTAATTTGCTCTGGCACCTGATAGCCTGCCTCTAGGCAAGCCCGCATGGCACCAATGGCAATAATATCGGTCGCCCCCACAATCAGGCGAGGCTTATTGAGCAGCACTTGATCCCGCGTCACTTGGTAGCCATCCATGAGGTTGAAGCCACAGCTGTACTCGCGGAAGCTGGTATCACCGTATTTGAGAAATTCCCGCTTAATGGCATCTCGGCGCTTAATGCCCACGGCTGGGTCGGTTGTGGTCACCGTTAAGAAGTCCATATCCCGATGGCCCATGGCATAGAGGTAGTCGGCCAGCTGGCGGCCCGCACTCTCCTCGTCATAGTAAATGGTATTCTCGTCCAAGAATTCTTGACCAATGGTCACGATTGGCACCTGGACATTCTCAAGCAGTTCAATAATCCGGTTGTCGGTGTGAGACATGAGGAAGATGACCCCGTCCATCTTATTAACTTGGAAGGTTCTGAGGGCCTCTTCTTCCCGGCTGACCGAGAAATTAGAATTAATAATTAAAACCTGATAGTTGTGCTGACGGAAAACTTCGTCAATTTCACTCAGGATACAGTTGGCTGAAAAACTATCAAGTCGCGGTATGATCACGCCAATCATACGGCTCTCCTTGGCTTTCAAGCTTTGGGCAAAAGAATTAGGTACGTAGCCGGTTTGCTTAATCACTGCCTCAATCTTAGCAGCTGTTTTCCGGCTGACAGAACCCCCGTTCAAATGTCTAGAAACCGTACTTTTGGCAACACCTGCTAATTTTGCAATATCATTAATCGTTGTCATTGTTACCCTCCTAGCGATTATCTAGCCTTCGCTGGTAGTGAGTAGCATAGAGCTTATGACAAGTGCGTCTTAGACCGCCCCAAGGGCGTCTGGACTGTATCTTACTAAAAATCTCTTACGCTTGCTTCACTTACATAATTCAACATTATCTTACATTAAATCCAATTGAATCCAAACGGAAAATACAAAAAAATGTCAAAAGATTGTGTATAATGCCCTGCCCACAAACTTTTGACGCCTATTTACCGTGCTTGAATTCGTTTTATGACTTAGAAACCCGCCCACTAGCTCTATGGCTTGTGATCAGATTTGTTCGTTATAAACGCTTCCTTTCATCCACACGCAAGTCCCTGGGGACCAACGTCAAATTCTCACGATTCATCAGTTGCGTCAACACTCTTCACTTACTTGATTGCGGTCCTCACCCCTTTAACTTGTGCCGTTTTGGGCCTAAGCGGGCCCTCTCGCTTAATCAGCATATCTATCCGGCGCCACCCCATTGGACTGGGTTACTGTCTGCCATTGGTTGGTCAGACTGGGCAAGTTATCCACTAGCTCACAGGGGTAGGGTGCTTGGGATAGACAGGTATTATGACTAACACCGGTCACATCCTCCCCTTCTCGTGATGAGTATTCAAGATATTGCAGTTTCAATTTTGGAACTAGTTCCATCAGAAACCGCTACCTTTACACTATTATTATGGCACATTTATCTTGCTTTTACAAGTATCTTCTCGAGTCAGCTGCCAGGCCTTATCCCATCTAAAAAAATACGAAGCTAAGTGCCGGCACTTAGCTTCGCAGAGGAGAATGACCCTAATACTTAGGGATGAAAGCCACCGGTCACCGGGGTGACAAGGGCTGCCGTGGCAGTTTGGATCGTCCCTTCCACCTGGATGGTGTAGGTTTGACCGTCTACTAGGTCGGCACTGGACATAATGACCGCTTGGAAATCCTTGCTGGCCGTCTGACGTGTCACTTCCTTGCCATTGGCATCGAGAATAATCAGAGTTTGGCCTGCGGCCCTGCTATGTTAGCAGTAATGGAAGCCTGGGTGGAACCTTGGGCGAAACCTTGCAACATATCGGAGGTCCCTAAGGCCCAGACCGTGCCGCCAGTGATAGTAATGTCGCCCGCTGCATCAAGGGGGCCATTACCGCCTTGGACTGAGCCATTGACGACCAGGCTACCACCACTAATGCTGACCGTCCCGTTGGAATCAATGCCGTCGCCTTCTGCATCAATGGTGAGGGTCCCACCTTCAAGGATGATTTGCAGGCTTGGGTCACTTTCTTCCTGGCCACCTGGTGGCATGCCGCCAGGCCCTTGTCCATTTTGCGGTGGCTGGCCGCCTTGTGGCGGCGCTTGGCCAGCCGGTGGTGACGGTGGGGTTGCATTCTTGTCCTTGTTGGCTTGGTCAGCCTGACTGGTAGCTGCTGGGTCGGCAGTGGCCTGGCTAGCGGAAGAGCTAGTGGTGCCTGAATCAGTAGTAGCATGGCCTGCAGAAGAGCTGGTGTCAGCTGTATTACTTGTGGCGCTAGCGTCTGTGGTCTTGCTTGTGGCGCTCGTGTCCGTAGTTTTGCTAGAGGAACCGGCCGAAGCGTTGACCCCGTCATCGCTACTCTTGATGGTGACATCGCCGCCTAGTTGACGAATGACACGGGCTTCTAGGCCTTCCTCACTTTGGCTCACGGTAATCGTCCCGCCTTTGATAGTCAATTCATTGCCGGCGTCCACCCCATCTTCGGTGGCCGCAATACTTAATTGAGTCGGATTGAGGCTAATGTTAGCTCGTTCGGTCGTTTCGTCATGCTCAGCAAGGAGACCGTCTTTGCCTGCTTCAATGGTTAAAGTGGCCGCCTCAATATCAAGGGCGCCCTCGGCCTTGAAGCCATGGTTGGCGGCTTTGACGGTATAGGTCCCGCCTAACACCTTGAGGTCGTCCTCCACCTCTAAGGCATTCTTGGTAAGAGCCGTGAGGGTCAAGTTGCCTGTCCCATTCAGGGTCAGAGGCACCTGACTGTGGATAGTGGCTTTGACCTCTTCATCATCGTCGCTGGCCTGGCTTTCTGTCAAAGCATTCTGACTGCCTTCCACTAGACTGATGACGACTTCTTGGGCCTTGTTAACTTGCAGCAGGGTGCCCTCCCCTTCCAGGGTCAGGCTTTGAAAGACCAAGTGGACCTGGTCAGTGTCAGCTGCCTCTACCACTAGCTTGATGTTCTTGCCGCTACCGGTTAGGACGTAGGTGCCAGCTTGGGTAATTGTCACCGTTTGGTCGCTGAAGCTGGCGCCTTGCCCTGTGACGGTGGCCGTTTGGTCAGCCAAGGTTATTTGAGTAGCATGACTCTCATCATAGCTCGTTTGGGCCTGGAAACTGGTTACTGACTGACTTTCCTGCGCGCCCGACTGTGCTAAGGCTGGATAAGCCAGGGACATACTGGCGGTCAGGCTGATGAGGGTGGCGATCGTAATACTTTTTCTCATGATATGGACCTCCCTTATTGGTCTTGCGTGTAGTAATCTTGGATTGTTTTAATAGTAGGTTAAGTGATAGTCAGACGTCCCCTCTATCACTTAACTTGATTTCAGTATAGAGGTCCTAGTTAAAATTTACTTAAAATGCTGAAGGTATTTTTTAGGTTAGGGGAAGTCGTGGTCTGACTTGTGCTAGGAAACGTGTTTTCCGCGATTTTCCCTAGCTAGTGGTCCACTCTTTAAAGTAGTCCACTAGCTCTGCTTGAATCCCTTGTTCTTAGCCTCTTTCCGTCCTTTCACCCCGAGCCAGTGGTCCACTCGACAAAGTGGACCACTGGCTCTCCTGGAACTCCCTGGTTTTGTCCTTTTTCCGCCTTTTCACCCTGAGCTAGTGGTCCACTCGGCGGAGTGGACCACTGGCGCTTAGCGAAGGCAGGGGCTTTTCAGACTATACAAAAAGCCCTCTTTCAATAAGCTATTGAAAGAGGGAGTAAACTTGATTAATTTGCTTGGCTATGGCGGCCAATCCAAAATGGTAGGTAAACTAGGAGGCCTAGTGCTGCGACGGCTAGCCAAATCAAGAGGCAGAGGCCCAAGTGAGGCCAGTTACCCTGAGCTAGAACAGCAAGCAATAGGCTATAGACTAGCAACTGCAGGACTAGAATCATGGCCAGTACCGGGCGCAAGGCTGGTACTAGGGCCTGCTGACCAACCGGATAGAGGCGCTCTAGCGGATGGCGCAGAGGCTCTAGAGCTAGGGGCATGAGCTGAACTAGGGTCAAGACCGTACTCAATGCACCGGCTGCTGCCCAGAGCCAGACTTGTTGACTGCTGACGATGACCAGGCTGAAGAAAATCATCACCCGTAGCCAGATTCCTGAATAGGCGGTATTGCGCACTAGATGGCGCAGGTAGAGGTAGGCGTAGCGGTTGCCCAAACGGCCAGACAGACTCTTGAGGATGCCATCCAAATAAGCTCGTCGCTTAATGGGTGGAATCTGTTGGGGCACTTCTGCAAAGAGGGCCAACCAACGGTAGAGGCTGGCGCGACGGGCCTGCTCTTGGGCTACTAAGGCTTCAAACTCAATCCAATGTTGGTCTAGTTTACGGCAGGTCCAGCAGAGAAAGGCAGCACCTAGAATCAGCAGCAAGGCTAAAAGTCCCAAAGCCAGGTTAGCCGGCAGCCACAAGCTCCCCGCTCCCAGTCCTGCCAAGGCCAGAGCTAACAAAGAACCAGACAAAGCTTTTGGCAGCAAGCCGCTATAAAAACCTAGATAGCCGGCCCAAGCCACTAAGAACTTGGCGGCCACTACATAGACAATCAGACAGAGGGCCTGACCCAAGGACCAACCAAAGCCCAAACTAATCAGTGGCGCCAGTAACAAGGTTAAGACAGCCAAGACTAGACTAGGAGCCAGAGCACCCAACCAGACGCCCCATTTCCAGACAGCATGCCATTGATAACCCCGGGCGAAGAGATAGCTCTTGTCCGGCTCGTAGGTCAGGAGCAAGGGCCGACCCCAAGCCAGGCCTGCCCACCAGACTAGCAAGCAGACCGCTGTCATCATCAGTCCCAAGCCTTGGGGTGGCTGGCTTTGGAGGGAAGTCAATAATTGTTGGTAATAGATACTGAAGAAACCAAAGGCCACCAAGAGAATGAGGGCCATGTGGTCGTTGAGAATGAGCCGGCTGTAGCGGCTCATGGTCTTGGCAAAGTCGCGCAGACGCCCCTGCCAGAGACTGTTCAAATCCTTCATGCCGTCACCTCGCGACTGGCCATTTGGATATAGAGTTGATCCAGACTAGCACCGGGCGCTTCTAGGGCTTCTTGCAAGTCCTCTAGGGTACCCTGAGCATAGAGGCGACCTGCCTGCATCATGAGGTAGGAGTCGGCTAGATTTTCCACCAAACCTAGAACGTGAGTGGTCAAGAGGATGGCGCAGCCGGCTTGGGCGCGGGCCTGGAGAATGTCCTTGAATTGTTGAATGGCCAAGGGGTCCAAGCCCAAGAAAGGTTCGTCAATAATCAGGAATTTGGCATCGGAGACCAAGGCGCAGACAATCATGACCTTTTGCTTCATGCCCTTAGAAAAGTGGGTCGGAAACCAATCCAACTGCTTGTCCAAACGGAAGAGCTTGAGTAGGGGTTGAGCCCGCTCCATCACGACTGCCGGGTCCAGGCCATAGCCCAGGGCCGTCAGTTCCAGATGCTCGCGCAAGGTCAGCGCTTCATAGAGAATGGGCGTCTCAGGCACATAGGCCAGCTGGCTGGCAAAGGCCTGGTGGTTTTCCTGCAGGCTGAGGCCATCCAGGGTAACCGTCCCGGCCTGGGGCTTGAGCAGACCCAAGATGGTCTTGAGCAGGGTGGATTTACCCGCCCCATTGAGCCCAATTAGGGCTACAATTTGGCCCCACTCAATCTGGAAGTTAATGTCTTGGATGACCGGCACCTGGCGGTAACCACTGGCCAATCCGGCTACACGAATTGTCATAGTGTCTCTTCTCCTTCAGCTAGAATCACTTGCCAGGCTGCCAAGGCTAGGCTGGTCTTGGACTGTTGGGGCAGGAGAACTTCCTGACCCTGAGCCCCCAGGACATAGACCTGGTTCTTGTCAGAGTTGAAGCCGATAGCCGGGTTGGACACATCATTGGCGATGAGCCAGTCGGCCCCTTTCTTGCTTAACTTAGCTCGGGCATGTTCTAGCAAATTCTGGGTTTCCGCCGCAAAGCCGATGAGGACTTGTTGGCGCTTGGTCTGGCCTAGTTGGGCCAAAATATCTGGGTTTTGGACTAGGTCTAGTTGCCAGTCCGTCTGACCGGCCACTTTCTTAATCTTCTGATCATGGGGCTGCTTGACCCGATAGTCGCTGACGGCTGCAGCCATGACGACATAGTCCATTTGGTCATAGTGAGCGGTCATAGCCTGGGCCAATTCTTGGGCTGACGCCACCTCTTGGACTTGGACACCTTCTGGTGGCAGGAGGCTTTGGGTGGTGGAGACTAAGGTAACGGTCCCGCCCAACCAGTCAGCCGCCTGGGCCATGGCATAGCCCATTTTGCCAGACGAATCGTTGCTGATGTAACGGACTGGGTCAATGCGCTCACGGGTGCCACCAGCCGAGACAATGACCTGCTTGCCGGCTAAACTTTGAGGCAAATGGGTCCGGGCATAGAGGCGCTCGACTTGGGCCACAATGCGATGGAGTTCAGGTAGGCGGCCTTTGCCTTCATAGCCTTCCGCTAAGAAACCTGTGTCAGGCTCCATAATGGTCAGCCCATCTGCTCGCAGCTGGGCCAGGTTGCGCTGGGTCGCGGGGTTCTCGTACATGTGGACATTCATGGCCGGCACCACCAGAACAGGGGCCGTCACGGCCAAGAGGGTAGTGGTCACCACATCATCTGCTAAGCCGTGCGCCATCTTGGCCAGACCATTGGCTGTGGCTGGCACCACCAGGGCTAGGTCGCACCAGTCGGCCATGGCCACATGTTGGACTTGGCTGGGCTCCCGCTCGTCAAAAGTATGGGTAAGGACCGGACGTTTGGTCAGGACCTGCAAGGTCAGCGGCGTCACAAATTCCTGGGCCGACTGAGTCATGGCCACCTGAACTTGGGCACCCTTTTTAATTAACTGGCGGACCAGTTCTGGTACCTTATAGGCCGCGATGCCCCCCATGACAAAGACACCGATTTTTACATTTTCTAACACGCGGAGCCACCTCCAATCATTTTCCTTCTTATTTTAGCACATTCCAGCAAAAAAAGAGAGGGCCAGGCCTCTCCTCCTTAAACGCGACTGGACAAGGTTGCCAGATAGACGTCAATCTCCTCCTGGCTGATATGGCCGATGCCGCCCAGGTTGTACCAAATAGGATTGAGGAAGCCCACATCCTTGAAGGTGCCAGCCATGGTCGTGCCCCGAATGGGGTCGCCAAAGACCTGCTCCAGGTCTTCTGTAGAAGCGGCTGAAGTCGTGAAAATGTAGGTCTTGCGCACCTGGCGACTGGCTAGGAGGCGTTGATTTTCGGTCTCGAAGGCCGACTTAGGCAGCAGCACCTTATCCAGGAAGCCCCGCATAATGGCAGGCATGTCATACCACCAAATAGGATAAATGAAGATAATTTGCTCTGTCTGGTCCAATATTTGGACGTAGCGTTCTACCTGGGGATCGGTCGTCTTGCCTTCCCCATAGACGGCTAAGTCCGCGGCCGACAGAACCGGATTGAACTGATCAGCATAGAGGTCGAGTACGGTCACCGAGTGGCCCTTGGCTTCTAGGGTGGCGACTAGGCGCTCCAAAATAGCATGGTTGAGACTGCCCTCATAGGGGTGGGCGTAAACAATGGTCGTTTGCATAGTCATCTTAGCACGTCCTTTCTCTGAGTTTGGTAGGGTTTTCCATATTGTAACATATTTTGAGGCTGATATTAAGTGAGGTGGCTAGGTAGGGGGGGGAGGTGACCGGTGGAGCTAGTGGTCCACTCGACGGAGTGGGCCACTGGCTCGCAACTTTTGCGCCATTTTAGTCGTTTTTGATCACTTACCATGCTAGCTAGTGGTCCACTGGCTCACGGCTTTTCGGGCTTTTGGCCTAGTTTCGGGATTAAGTCCCTATAATTGTGTAAAAAGAAAAAGCCAGGTAATCTCTGGTACAATGTAGTTGTCCGACAACATTGAAAGAGGAGATTACCATGACTTACCTTAATATTAACCTAAAACTTGAAGAATTAACAGAGGCAGTTTTAAACAGTGACATGAACACGCTCATGAAGTCGCTGGCGATTACCGTCTTTAATGCCTACATGGAAGAAGAACGCCAATGGATCTTATCCATCGGTACCCTTAAATTACAAGTCCCACATCTTCACGGCGGTATTTGGTCAACTGATGAGCATTGTAGTCTGAAATATCTGTACCATCAATAATGACATTTCCTTCATCATTGGTGTCTATTCCACCTCAAATATTCAAGACGGTCGATTTTCCTGCACCAGATGAACCTAAGATGATAACCAGTTCTACTTTTTCAATTTCAAAGTTAATATCATTGTTGGTGACGATTTCTGTTTCTCCAAGATGATAAGGATTATAGCTGTGCTTTACTTCAATATAAGCCATATTCTCCTCAACAATTTTGCTATTTTTATTCAAACAAACCAAACTAAATGAACAACATGTTGATTAAAGCGCTTTATTGATATATGCTAGACCTAGAAAGAAAGCTATAATCAAAATTTCAAACACTGTTGATTTAAGGAGAAACGATGACCAATACACAAAAACGAGCTACCCAAACCAAAGAATATATCAAAGCGGCACTGACTCTACTCTTAACAGAAGAACGATAGGAGAAAAGATATGACCTGCATTTTTTGTCATCAACTCAAAGAAGAAGATATTCTCTACCAGACGGAGCATTTCAAGGTTGTGTGGGACATTGACCCCATTCAAACTGGACACTTGCTTATCATTAGTAAGGACCATTACCAACAACTTAGTCAGCTTAGCACTGCTGTTCGCTACGAATTATCAGACTTAGAAGTCTTTTTGACTGAAAAGCTCTGTCAAACATTAGCTATCGACGGGGTAACCATAGCTTGCAATGATTGCTTGTTCGACGCTGGCACCCATTTCCATGTCCACCTGATTCCACGCTTACAAACAGACGGCTTCTGGGACCAGATTTCGCTTGCAAAAGTGGAGTTGGACCTGAATGCTTTTCTCAAAGCATTATAAAAATCAACCCGACGCTTGCTTTTCATGTGCTCTTACTAGGGATTACTGATTTTCCCATTTTTCCTGATAATAGTCTGGAAGATCTAGAATTTCGTTCGCAACAGCAACGAGTTTTTCCATTTTTTCCTTGATCTTCAATGGATTGATTTTTGGTAAAGCTTGAGCTGTAAAGTCCTCTGTTTCCTTATCATTGAGAAGTTTGAAAATATCAAGGTGGGCGAAATTTGTGAAGTTGCAACGATTAGACGTGCAACTTTTTACAAATTTTTCGGTGAAGGGATTCTTATCAGAATGGGTTCCTTATAGTCGTTTTCGGACACTTACCGGCTTAGCTAGTGGTCCACTCGGCAGAGTGGGCCACTGGCTCACAACTTTTCCGCTCTTTTAGTCGCTTTTGGACACTTGCCAAGCCAGCTAGTGGTCCACTTGGCGGAGTGGACCACTGGCTCGCGGCTTTTGAACACTTTTAGTCGCTTTTGAGCACTTGCCAGCTCAGCTAGTGGTCCACTTGGCGGAGTGGGCCACTAGCTCGCGGCTTAGGCTCTGTTTTAGTAGCTTTTGGGCGCTAGCTTCTTAGCCTTGCTATCACTCCCCTATTTATCTATTACATAGATAAATAGGGGGCAGGGCCGCCAAATTACGTGTCCAAAAGAGCACAATTTACACAAAAAAGACGAGGACAAGTCCTCGTCTCAAGGTTAATTAGCGTTCAAGATCCACACGTTGGCTGACATAGTACATGATAACGGAGCCTAGTGTCAACATAACCAATTCGCTAGTGAAGAGTTGTGTGTAGGCTGCCCAGAAGCCAGCTTCTGCTACGCCTACCACCACCATCTCTAAGGCAATGACAAACATGGATAGGGAGAAGACCAGAGTCAAGACAGCGTAACGTATAATGGTTTGGATCTTAGTGGATGCCCCTTTGGCAAAAAACGCCACAACCAAGTCCCCAATCCAGCGTGCTAGCCAGAGGAAGAGTAAGGTCTGCAAGGAGCCGACGATCATGTCAACAGGTCCATATTGATAGGCGTTGACGATGAAGACCCCTAAGGTCAAGGCGTAAACATAGCGCTTGTTATAGAGACTGGTGAAGTTAAGCGTCTCTGCCAAGCGGAATTGAATCAAGCCAAAAGAATAAGGCAGGGTCAGGAAAGTCAAAACGATATAGAGGCCGGCGACTAAGCCTGCGCGGGTCAGCTCACGGCTGTCCTTCCAGTTGGGCCAGCTTAGCCAACTAGGTTTAAGATGGTTATTCATATAAGTTCCTCCTTTATAGTCCGGCTCAGGCCGACTAGTACTTACTGCGACCAAAGGATGCTAAGTGTCGCAGGGGGCTGTCCCATCATGACAGCGACCCTATCTAGTCTACCATTTTCTGGTGATTTTGCAATAGCTAATTGACACAATCTCCGTTATAATGTAGGTATCAATGCCCAAGGAGGAGTCATTATGCCCCATCTATACTTTGCCAGCCCCCTCTTCACCGAAATGGAGCGTGCCTTCAACGCCCAAGTGGTTGCTAATCTACGTGCCCAAGTTCCTGACCTAACTGTCTTCCTGCCCCAAGAGCAAGAAGCCATTAACGATAAAAATGCCTACGCCGATTCCCAAATGATTGCCCGCTACGATACGGAAGCCGTCCTCAAGAGCGATGTCCTGGTGGCTGTTCTAGATGGTCAGATTATCGACCCAGGCGTAGCCTCTGAAATCGGCATTGCCTACCAAGCTGGCATCCCGGTTGTAGGCCTCTATACCGATGTTCGCCAGCAAGGGGGCAGCCACCCTGAAAAACTCAAGGCCTTACAAGACGTGGCCGAGTCTCAATTTAGCTATGTCAACCTCTACACGACTGGCCTCATTAAGCTAAGAGGCGAGATTGTGACGGCTTCTGCTGACCTACCGGCCGCCGTCCAACGTCAACTGGCTCAAGTTGCCAAATAAATGAGCCAAGCCCGCTAAAATATGGTATGATAGTAGGGTATGCGTCAAGCTGACTTGACCCAACATGAACCAAGGAGGAAACACTTAAATGATCAACGTTTCAAACGTGAGCTTACTCTTTTCAGATCGTAAATTATTCGACGATGTGAATATTACCTTCACCCCTGGCAACTGCTACGGGGTTATTGGGGCCAACGGGGCAGGTAAATCTACCTTCCTGAAAATCTTGGCCGGCGATATCGCGCCAACTACCGGAAATGTCTCCATGGATCCCCATGAGCGCCTAGCGGTCCTCAGCCAGAACCACTATGGTTTCGAAGACTTCACTGTTATCGAGACCGTGATGATGGGCCACAAGGAACTCTATGACATTATGAAAGAAAAAGACGCCATCTACGCTAAGGAAGACTTCAGCGATGAAGACGGTGTCCGCGCCGGCGAACTGGAAGCTGCCTTTGCTGAAATGGGCGGTTGGGAAGCTGAAGCCGAAGCTAGCAACATGCTGCAAGGCTTAGGTCTTGGCAAGGATCTTCACTATAGCTACATGCGTGAGCTGATTGAAGCCGACAAGATTAAGGTGCTCTTGGCCCAAGCCCTCTTTGGCAAGCCAGACAACTTACTCTTAGACGAGCCGACCAACGGTCTGGACGCAGCCGCTATCGAATGGCTGAGCGATTTTATCTTGAACTTCCCTAACACGGTCATCGTGGTTTCCCACGACCGTCACTTCTTGAACACAGTCTGCACCCACATGGCCGATGTAGACTTCGGGAAAATCAAGCTCTATGTCGGTAACTACGACTTCTGGCTCCAATCCAGCCAATTGGCTGCTAAGATGGCCGCTGACCAAAACGCTAAGAAGGAAGAGAAGATTAAGGAACTCCAAGCCTTCATCGCCCGCTTCTCAGCTAACGCTTCTAAATCCAAACAAGCGACTTCCCGTAAGAAGATGCTGGATAAGATTACCCTGGATGACATTCAACCATCCTCCCGTCGTTACCCATTCGTAGGCTTCACGCCAGAACGCGAAATCGGGAATGACTTACTACGGGTAGAAGGCCTCAGCAAAACCATCGATGGCGAGAAGGTCTTAGACAACATTACCTTCACTCTCCGACGTGATGACAAGGTGGCCTTCCTCAGCCGTAACGACATCGCCCTCTCTGCCTTCTTCGACATTATCATGGGCAAGATGGAAGCAGACAGCGGTAGCTTCGAGTGGGGTGTGACGACTAGCCAAACCTACCTACCTAAGAACTCTGGCGACGAATTTGACGGCGTGCACTTAAGTATCGTGGACTGGCTCCGTCAATACGCTAGCAAGGAAGAGAGCGACAACACCTTCTTGCGTAGCTTCCTAGGCCGCATGCTCTTCTCTGGCGAAGACGTGATGAAGGAAGTCAATGTCCTATCCGGGGGCGAGAAAGTTCGCTGTATGTTATCTAAGATGATGCTATCTAAGGCTAACGTCTTGGTATTGGACCAACCAACCAACCACTTAGACTTGGAATCTATCACCGCACTTAACGACGGCCTGATTAAGTTCAAGGGCGCCATCCTCATGGCTTCCCACGACTACGAGGTACTCAACACCACCTGTAACCGGGTCATCGAGTTGACACCTAACGGGGCCTTCGACCGAATTGACACCACCTATGAAGAATACTTGGAAAACAAGGACGTGCAACAACGCGTCAATGACTTGTACCAAGGTAAATAAGCAATTTAAAAAAGGGCTGGCGTGATGCCAGCCCTTTTTTAATCGCAAAAATATAGGTCCCAAACACGCAAAATCAAAAAAGAATATCATCTTCACTTCGTTGAAACCGCACTCTTTTTGGCTTATAATATATTCAAGCAAGTTCTGTATATTTTCGTTTACATTAAATCAAAATAAGGTGATGAGAATAATGAAGAAAAATGTTTGCCCTCAGCAACTAGGAACTATCTTTAGAGAACTAAGACTATCGAAAGGAATGACCCTTGAAGAAGCATCTAAAGGGATTGTATCTTTGCCCTTCTTATCAAAGTTTGAGCGCGGTGAACACGAAATTACTTCTAACAAGTTCATACGTTTACTATCTCGCCTCAACATTTCCTACCGAGAATTCGAATTAATATTAGGCCATTTAGAGGGATATTCTCAGACGGCATTTCTTCAACAATTAAGCACCGCTCTAGTAAATAATGATCTCGCACTACTCAATCAACTATACGATGACCAAAAGATACTTTTGAAGCAGTATAGTGATAGTCGATTCGAACATAATCTCATTATAATTAGCCAGTACATCAATCTCTTGAACGGCTTACCATTTGAGCCACATAAAATTAAGAAAATCACTGATTATCTTTACCGGGTGGAGGAGTGGGGAGAATATGAGCTTGTCTTATTTGGCAATAGCCTAAATTTTATTCCTATTGAGAAAATGTATAATCTGAGCAAAATTGCTATTAATCGCTCAGCTATGTTTTCCAAATCTCCAAAGCACGTTAATGAACTAAGTATTATCATCGGCAATATCATCCATACGCTCATCGAAAATGAACACTTTGACGGCCTAAATAATTTATTTATCCAAGCAGAAAACCTATTAAGTGGGACGGACAGTTTTGCAGAAATTAATCGCATTAATTTTTATAAGGGAATCTACCTACTAATTCAAGGCAACTACGATAAAGGACTCTCTATTTCTCAACAGGCTATTTCCATTCTTAATCAGATGCGTAGACCGGATTTAGCACGTGAATACAAGGATTTCCTAGGTCAATACATTGAGAGATAAAAATACCTTAGCGTTTTTCTTTCGTTTATCATATAGGCAAAAAATTCCCTCTTCTCCTAAGACCTTCAGTATACTGTTTCTATCACTTAAAACTATTTAATCATAAAATAGGCAACCTAAGAAATATGATGGGAAAATCAATCCTATTAGTACTAATTCATAGATACTGGAGGCGCCTCATGAATCGTAATTTCAAGAAGCTATGGGCAGGCCGACTATTAAGTAATTTTGGCGATAGTATATACTCACTAACTGTATCATGGTATCTCATACAAGCCACTCATGAGATTTTCTGGGTGGGGGTATTAAATGCCCTCATATACTTACCTACACTCTTCGAATTCCTAGTTGGACATATTGTTGACCGCCATAAGAAAAAGACCCTTCTTATCGCATTAGAAATCGGGCAAGCCTTTGGCTCTTTGTTACTCTTTTTATTGTTACTACTTAATATAGACTTCCCTCTATTATTATGTATTTCTGCCTTTCTATGCAGCTTATTTGGGATGAATACCTATACGACGCAAGACGCATTTTTACCACTCCTGGTTGCTAAAGAAGATATGGATAAGTCTCAATCATACATGATAATGGCTTATCAAATGTCTGATTACTTATTTAATGGTTTGATTGGTTTTGCTCTCAAAGTTATCCATCCTTTATTCCTAATAGCCACCTCTGTTGCCTCCTTTGTAGGATCTGCAAGTATTTTTAACACTATTGCTATTGATGAAGAAATCCCAAAAGTAGATTCTGAATCAAAAATCGATTGGCTAGAAGGTTTTAAGTTACTTAAAAAATATCAGATGCCTCTCTGGCTTATGCTTGGAGAGACAATTGCAAATATCATGTTTTCTGGTCTATCTATTTACATAGTGCAGCTTGCAGAAGAATGGAATGACCCTGTTTTCTTAGGTTTTTTCGGGGTCTGCACTTCCATAGGAGTCGTAATCGGTAGTGCTTTAATCACCACAAAAGCATTGGACTCCTATTCGCGTTCAACCAAGATGATTTTAGGCTCGTTATTCTATGGCATTTTTATGTTCTTAGCAAGTCTTCTAACAAAAAATCCTATCGCACTACTCTTTATGGTAGGCTTATCTTCTGTCTTCTTAGGATTTAACTACACCGTCCATAATCCATTAATTTTAGAGTTTGTTCCTGAACAATTCTTGGGACGAGTCTTGTCGGCAAAAAGTACTATAG
The DNA here is from genome assembly GCF_963520105.1 of uncultured Abiotrophia sp. Taxonomy (NCBI): domain Bacteria; kingdom Bacillati; phylum Bacillota; class Bacilli; order Lactobacillales; family Aerococcaceae; genus Abiotrophia; species uncultured Abiotrophia sp. Next base: position 164,774 of record NZ_CAUQPN010000002.1, on the reverse strand, counting down.
CAGTGGGTATTATGCCGCTAGCCTCTCTAGCGTGGGGGGCTTTAGCAAACTATATTCCTACTCATGCCTTTTTTATGATTTTTGGCTTATCCTATATGCTTATTTCATTGATTTATATACTTGTTTTCCCACATCTTAAGTCACAAATACTCTAAAGCCTTCCCAAACACATTAACCTTAGAGAAAATTGCAATTGCGCTAGCCCTCTCCTTTTCCCCACAAAGAAAAGTCCCAATATATCATATATGATATATTGGGACTTTTTCATTTTTAACGATAGAAGCCCTACTGACACACTGTGTCAGTAGGGCTTGCTTGTCGTCTCGAAGGCGCCCAACCAGAGTCACTGATTACCCATCATGCGCCTTAAGAACTCAACGCCTTATCTAGAGCGCACAATCTGCCCATCCTCTAGCACGAATACCGCATCATAGCGATGAGCACTCGTTTCATCTGAGTGATGAGAGATGTGTAACAAGGTGAGCCTAGGCCAGCCTAACAAGAGATTTTCTGCTTGCTTAAATGACTCTGGATCCAAGGCCGATAGTCCCTCATCCACAATTAAAATCGGCTTATGCTGCAAAAGTGCTCGGATTAAGGCGATACGTTGCTTCTGTCCACCCGACAAGGCACTTTCTTCGTTATATTGCTCTTGCTTAAGGTGGCTCACGTCAGGGAAGCGGTCGCCTAACCCGAAGGCTTGAATGAGTCGCATGACTTCTTCTTCATCACACATCTGACGTAGCGTAATGTTATCCCACATACTCCCCCATAACATCTGAGCTTTTTGTGGTACATAGGCAATGTAATGTTGAATTTGCTCGTAAGTCAACTGGTCTAAGGAACACTTATCTAACCAGACCGTCCCTGTAGGAGCGATTACGTCTCCTGTCAAAAGAGCCACTAAGCTGGTCTTTCCAATACCGCTTTTCCCCGTTAATAAGTAGCGCTTACCCGGTTGAAGGGTTAGGTTAAGCCCTTGGAAGAGTGGCGGCTGTTCAAGCTGGCGCACTGCCACCACAGGTTGATTGGCTGAACATTCAACCACGACCGTTTCCATGACTGGTTCCTGCTCGAGCTGATGCTTGGTATCTTGTATCGCTGATAAGTCGCTCAAGGCACTAATCAACAACTGGATGGGTAATACCAATTCGAGCGAAATACTATATATGGACGTCAGCCCGCCTACAGTCAACTGCCCCTCCAACACTTGAAGCCCACCAATCCACAAGATTACCAAGGTCGTTGCGTAAAACCCTAATCCTGCTAGGACATTCACGAGTGCACTATAGGATGATTTTGTATTAGCAATACGATTTATATTAGCATAGTCACGGGTCAGATCTTCTGCATATTCCCGTTCGCTTTGGTGGTTACGCAGGAGACCGAAATTCTGTAAATAATTAACGAAACGCCGGCTATAAGCTGATTTACGGGACAGATAGTCTTGTTCTATTCTAGCTCTTAGCCGTTTGAACAATAGCGGTAGCACAAGTGGAACCACAGAGGCAATGAAAATCCATACAGCCGTCACCCAGTTTAGACTGAGCAAAGCGACAGCAGCAATCAAAAATGAGATCGTCCCTTGGTAAACAGATAAGAGCGTATCATAATGGAGGCTCTTGACCTCTTCAATATCATTCGTCACTTGTGAGAGGTAGTGGGCCACATCTTGTTCAATCGCTCGTGGTCTCAAAGTCAAAATACGTGATAGCAAGGTTCCATGCAACCTAAATCCTTGACTATTTAGATAGCGAGCGTTCAAAACTTGTCTCCCATATTCAACCAATAACATCCCCAAAATAATGATGGCTGTCACCATTATCTGATAAGAAAACTTCCCATAATCTTGCGCGACCACTGCATTAAGAATGTACTGAATACGGTAATTGAATACAATATTCAGCACTGCTACTAACGTGATACAGACTAAGGTCGACCATAAATACTTATGTTTCATTTTGTCCCCCTCTTGTGATGGCTCGATGTATCAGGTGGCAGATATTTTTTGTGGTAAGACCCACTGAGTTTAATTCTCTTTCCCATTCTAATATACCGCAGGGTATTTTATCGCTTTGGTTAACCAAAATATATGAGGCATAGTTTTAACTAGGCAAAATGTCTACTAGAAAAAAGAGTTCGGTTTAATTATACCTGTTAAGGTTACATCTATCAATCTTGGCCACACAATAGACTATATGCAATACTCATTTATAATGCAGTGTCAAAATTAACCAGTCACGCCTAACAGCCCTCTCCTTTTACCCACAAAGAAAAGTCCCAATATATCATATATGATATATTGGGACTTTTTCATTTTTAACGATAGAAGCCTTGCTCTGGGTCATAAGGGTGCCAGAGGTCGGAACGAATCTGGTTGAAGGCCTCATAAACCCGTTGGGACAGGCGGCCTACTTGGTCGAAGCGCGCATCATAGTCACTCCAGGAGTTGGTGTAGACGGCAATGGAATAGCTGCCGTACTGGGTCACGAAGGTGGCCACATCATTTTGCTCTGGGGCACCTAGACCTGACTTGTTCCAGGAATCTGTCTCATAGAGATAGGTCCGCAGGAAGGAATGGCTGTTGAGTCGCAACTTGTCAATCAACATGGAATCCCATGGCTCGCCATTGAGCTCATGGTTGGCCAATTTAGCGAAGAGACGCGCCGCATTATCTGGGGTGGTCTGGAAGCGGCCATTATCATTCTGGTAGTATTTACCTTCCAGATAGGTATCCAACATGCCCAACTCATGGGCGTGCTGGGTCACGATGCCCCCGCCACCCACGGCTTCAATCAGCATATTAGCCGCCGTGTTATCACTATAGATGGCCACATAGTCGACCAGCTCATCTAGGCTGTAAACCGTCCCTGCCGGTGACTCATTAATATGGCCGGCACCTGGCACAATGTTAGAACCTTCCATGGCCATGGTCTGGCTTGGCTGGAGCTTGCCTTCCTTGTACTGGCGGTAAAGCTCGGTCAAGACATAGATTTTCTGCGTGCTGGCAGGGAAGAAGATTTGATTATCCACATCCACTTGGGCCATGGTCTCATTATCGACGAAGGAAGCCCCCGCCATAATGCCCATGCTGTCGATTTCCTCGCGCATAATTTGCTGGACGGTGTCAATGAGCTTACGCTCGCTATAGTTGGTTAAGACATAGTCTTGATAGGTCAAATCCTGACGAATCCAGCCCAAGTCTTGGTAGCCGATGGCCACATGGAGCCAGGTCTGGTTATCAACTACAGCTTCCTCAGTCACTTCCATAGGAATATCCGCATACTTGTTGGTATTGGCTAGGAAGTAGGAATTAGGCTGGCCTGGGAAGTTAGATAGTAAGAGCCCATCCCGACCGCGGTTGAGAATGGAATAACGAATGGACTGGCGGTCCACGTAATACATGGGTTCACTCTTAGCCTTGAGGTAGACAAAGCGGGCTTGGTAACTCGGCACGAAGGACTGGATAAAGGTCGCCTCATCAGCCCGTAGGCGAGCCGTTTCCTTGTCGATGGTTGCCTGCTGGTCTAGGCGGCCATCCTTATAGTAGGTCCACTCACTACCAGGTTGGCCAAACCAGCCCGTATAAGGCCGGCCATGGCGATAGAGGTATTCCTCCTGCTTTTGGCCCCAATACCAGGCGAAGCCATTGGCATCCGTATCGGTCACCTGACGAACCCGTCGGGCGAAGGAGGTCTCGGTACGTTTATCTAATTCTTGCTTAGTAAAATACTGGGCGCTAGGCGCTTGGTTTTCAGGTTGAATGTCGACCTGACGCAGGTCCTCAACCAATACCTCCCGCTGGGGATCCAGGTCCACCGTATAGGTATCCACCCAGTTGGCCGCCCGCGCCAAGTGCGAGCGCTCGGTCGATTGCTTCATTTGCGGCATGAGCCATAGGAAAAAGGCCGCTGCCACTAGCACCAGACCTGCCACCAGGCCTAGGGCTAATAAATAGTAATGCTTATAGGAGCCAGGCGTCTGCTCTGTCCGCGTCTTCTTAGGTGCTTTCTGGCCCTTATGATCGGAATGGTACTGAGTCCGTGCTGGTTGACTCAAGCTGGCTGCCCCCCTTCTTGATTAGCCGGCGCAATCACAAAGCGGAAGCGTGGCAGGAAGTGCTGGAAGAGGGCCTCAGTGTAGGCTAAAGTCGGCATCATGGCTTGGAAGTCCGGATAGGAGAAACGTTCCCGTAGGGCAATCTCATCCGCCCCCTGGTTGACGGCACTGGACACGATATAGGCGTCATAGTCTAACTCGGTCAGGCCTCCCCCTTGGTCAGCATACCACTGGCCAGCTACTAGGCGGAAGATATAGTCTTCCTCTAGGCTTTCCCGAAGGGCGTCTTGGTCGATATCAGGGTCTTCTTCTGTCATTTCCTTGAGTTGGCTGTAGACGGTCGTTGCCATATCTTCAGCATCTAGGACATATTGAGCCGTCTCCGCAATATAAGAGGCTAGGAAAGGCAGGATATGTTGATAGAAGCGGGTCTGGATCTGGCTTTGGCGGAAGAGGTCCATAGCATAGTGCTTGAGGTCGGTCAGGTTACTGACCCCTTGCAAGCCTAGTTCTGCCACCTGCTGGTCCGTCAGGCTGGTCTCTGGTTGAGCTAGCTCAGGATAGGCTTGCTTAGCGACTTGATGGATAAAGACGCGGGCCACCTCTTCCCAAGAAGGTAAATGGATATCAAAGTAATAGTCGGGCACCTGCAAGGCAGTGATTGGCAGGTAATGACTGACTTGGTTCATGGATAAGTCTCCTCTGTTCTGAATTCACTTTACCATTGTGGCAAATTTTCCCGGATTTAGCAAGGATTTTTGACTAAAAAGGCCGGTCAATCACTTTATTAAAGGGCTAGTAGCAGCCCCATTGGCTCTGGCCCCATAATTTGTGTCCAATGGAGCACGTAATTTTGCTGACTCAGACCCTATTTATCTATGTAATAGATAAATAGGGTAAGCAAAAACCTAGCCATGCAGTGGCTAGGTTTTACTGGTTAGCTTAATTAATGAAGCACCTTATTCAGGAAGCTTTGGGTCCGTTCATGGCTTGGATGGCTGAAGAGTTCTTCAGGCACGTTTTCTTCGACGATGAAGCCACCATCCATGAAGATGACGCGGTCGGCCACTTCACGAGCGAAGCCCATTTCGTGTGTGACCACAATCATGGTCATGCCGTCTTCGGCTAAGCGCTTCATAACGTCTAGAACATCGCCGACCATCTCAGGGTCCAGGGCGGAAGTTGGCTCATCGAAGAGCAGGACATCTGGTTGCATAGCCAGGGCTCGGGCGATGGCCACCCGTTGCTTTTGTCCCCCGGACAGGGAGTTAGGCGCTACATGGGCCTTGTCGGCCAAGCCAACTGACTCTAAGAGATAGAGGGCCAGGGACTCGGCTTCAACCTTGGATAGGCCTTTGAGCTCGATAGGTGCTAGGGTGATATTGTCCAAGACACTTAAGTGTGGGAAGAGGTTGAAGTGTTGGAAGACCATGCCAATATTCTGACGAATCTTGTTGATGTCTTCCTTAGGGTCTGTGATGTCTACCCCATCCACGAAGACCTTGCCCCCGTTAATTTCTTCCATACGGTTGAGGCAGCGTAACATGGTAGACTTGCCAGAACCGGAAGGGCCGATGACACAGACTACTTCCCCCGGTTGAATGGTTAAGTCGATAGACTTAAGCACCACATTATCGCCGTATTGTTTCTTAAGTCCGCGAACCAGGACTTTTGGCATTTCTTGGCTGAGTTCTGTCATCTTACTTCCCTCCTTCTAGACGTTTGGATAGGCGTGTTAAGGCCGTAATGACAATCAGGTAGATGAGGCCGACAATCAACCACATAGAGCCAGATTGGTAGGTACGCGCGATAATGACGCTCCCGGTTTGGGTCAATTCGACCAAGCCGATAACCGACAGAATCGAAGTGTCCTTAAGGGTAATGACGAATTGGTTGATGAAGGATGGAATCATGAGCTTGATGGCTTGAGGCAGGATAATCTTCTGCATAGTCTTACCATAAGAGAGCCCTAGACTGCGGCTGGCTTCCATCTGGCCCTTGTCAATGGCTTGAATCCCCCCGCGGACAATTTCCGCTACATAGGCCGCCGCGTTGAGACTAAGAGTCATGATTCCTGCTGCCGCCGAACTGAAACGCACGCCAGTCATTTGTGGAATCCCGAAGTAGATGAAGAAGGATAGGACAATCAAGGGCACCCCACGCATAAGGTCGACATAGACTGCGGCAATCCCACTCAACCAAGGGTTGGCTTGGACGCGCAATAGGCCTAGGATAATCCCTAAGATGAGGGCTAGTGCCACTGAGATGAAGGCAATCCACAAGGTGGTGCCTAAACCTGACAAGAGGGCAGGACCATTCTCAGCCACTTGACCGAAGAAGGAGTTTTGAGCACTAGCTTCCGCATCCTCCCCAATATACTTATCTAAAATACTTTGGTATTTACCAGAAGATTTGAGGCTAGCCAAGCCACGGTTGAAGGCTGCCAAGAGCTCAGCATTCTTGCCTTTTTTAACCGCAAAACCGGTTTGGCTGGTTTCTAATTTTTCGCCAATAAGCTTGAGGCGGAGATTCCCGTTCTTAATGGCATAGGCAATGACGGGCGCATCTTCGATGGTCGCGTCACTGTTACCCGTTAAGACATCTTCATACATATTAGCCGAATCCTTGAAGGTCACCACAGTGAACTTGTAGTCGTCCTTCAACTTGTTAGCCAAGTCGGCTCCGGCGGTCCCAGTTTTAACTGCGATTTTCTTGCCACGCAAGCCTTCTAGATCCGAAATCTTGCTGTCAGCGGCTACCGCGAATTGGAGACCGGACTCATAGTAGTTATCAGAGAAGTCGAAGCTGGCCTTACGAGCATCGGTAATGGTCATACCGGCAATGGCGCCATCTACTTGGTCACTCTCCAAGGCTTGAACAGCCGCAGCAAAGCCCAGGGGCTTGATTTCATAGGTGAAGCCTTCTGCTTCCGCAATGGCTGCTAGTAAGTCCATATCAATCCCCACATAATTGCCTGAGGAGTCTTGGAATTCGAAGGGTGCAAAGGTTGTATCCGTCGCAATCACATAATGTTCAGCGGCCTTAACACTTGGTACTTGTAGGCCTAAGAAGACCACCAAGACCAGCATAAGCCTTTTAATCATATCTTTCATAAACTGGTTCACTCCTTTTATATACTCCAACAGTATAGAGGACGGTCCCAGACATTGCAAGGAAGAGGTAACAAGTTATGTTAGATTATCTAACATAGGATGCCACTTAAAGGTCTTTCTGGAACCAGGCCACATCCTGCCAAGCATCAAATTTATAACCCACCTTCTCGAATAAGGCCACTTGGTGATAGCCTTGCTTGAGGTGGAACTCCACACTACCCTCACCAGGATAGGCCACACAGGCGGTCACCCGCCGAATACCTTGCTGGCGCAAGGCTTCTTCTAGAGCCGCATAGAGCTTGGCCCCGATGCCCTGACCCCGGACTGAGCGCTTGAGATAGACAGAGACTTCGGCCACATACTGGTAGGCTGCTCTGGGATGGAAGGCCGAGCCATAGGCATAGCCCACTACTTCTCCCTCCAATTCCGCCACCAAGTAGGGATAGTGGGCCAGGGTCTGCTTAATCCGCTGACGAAAATCTGACACAGAGGGCACTTCATACTCGAAGGAAATCACCGTCCGCTCCACATAAGGCCGGTAAATGGCTCTCAGGCTTGGGGCATCTTGTGGGTTGGCGGACCGAATAACGATTGACATGGCGGACATCCTCTCTGCACTCTCTGGCTAAAGTTCCTTCTATTGTGCCATCCAGGCCTCTTAAATGCAAGCCAGGTGGCCTCAGCTTACACAATAGTAACCTGGCTGTAACCAAAAAAGGCTGAGATTTCAATCTCAGCCTTAAAAGCTAGCTTAACGGGCTTGCATCCAGCGTTGGAATTGCTCATCGCTGGCATAGACATAGTGGCCCTCTGCTACTTGATGTTGACTTAGGGGCGCATCGGTTGCCTCATGTTGATAAGGCTGACGCACACGTGTGCTCTCACTAATTGGGTCCGGTTGAGGAACCGCTGATAGGAGGGAGCGGGTATAAGGGTGGACAGGTGAATGATAGAGATCGTGGGCTGGGCCTACTTCGACGATTTTACCTGCGTACATCACCGCAATGCGGTCACTAATGTACTTGACCATGGACAGGTCGTGGGCAATGAAGAGATAGGTCAGGCCACGTTCCTTCTGCAGGCGTTTGAGCAGGTTAACCACCTGAGCTTGAATGGACACGTCCAAGGCTGAAATGGGCTCATCGGCAATGATAAAGCGCGGCTTGAGCGCCAAGGCCCGGGCAATCCCTAGCCGTTGACGTTGACCCCCTGAAAACTCGTGAGCATAGCGGTTGGCATGCTCGCGGTTGAGACCCACTGCTTCCAGTAATTCAGCAATGCGGTCTGCCCGCTCCTGCTTATTGCGATAGAGGCCATGAATATCAAAACCTTCGGCAATAATTTCCCCGGCGGTCATCCGCGGGTTGAGGGAAGCATAAGGATCTTGGAAGATCATTTGCACGTCGCGAGCGAAGGCTTGACGTTGAGCCTGAGACTTAAGGTCTGATACTGGCTTGCCGTCGAAGATGATTTGACCATCAGTGATGTCATAGAGGCCAATAATGGAACGACCCGTCGTCGACTTACCACAACCTGACTCCCCAACCAAGCCTAGGGTCTCCCCTTCATAGACATCGAAGCTAATGCCGTCAACGGCCTTAATAGGCGCTGACTTCTTGCCAAAGTGTTGGACTAGGTTTTGAACTTCTAATAACTTCTTAGGCATGTGGCACCTCTTCTCTACGCGCTTGATAAGATTCAATCCGGTGGCGAATCACCTCAGGTAGTTCTACCTTAGGCGCCTCAGGATGGAGTAGCCATGTTTTGGCATAGTGGCCAGGACTCACCTCATAGAAAGGTGGTTCTGCCTTGTAATCAATTGCCAGGGCGTAAGGGTTACGTGGCGCAAAAGCGTCCCCTAGTGGTGGATTAATCAAGTTAGGTGGCGCACCTGGAATGGTATAGAGCTCCTCGCTATCTTCACTATCCAAGTCTGGCATAGAGCCCAATAGGCCCCAAGTATAAGGATGTTTAGGATTATAGAAAATGTCATGAGAAGAGCCATACTCGACGATTTGGCCGGCATACATAACCGCCACGCGGTCAGCCACATTGGCTACTACACCCAAGTCGTGGGTGATAAAGATAATGGCATTGCCGTTCTTCTCTTGAATTTTCTTCATGAGTTCCAGGATTTGCGCCTAGATGGTCACGTCTAAGGCAGTGGTTGGTTCATCCGCAATCAAGATCTTAGGCTCAGCGGCCAAGGCAATAGCGATGACCACCCGTTGCCGCATCCCACCAGAAAACTCGTGAGGATACTGCTTAAAGCGACGTTCTGGATCTGGAATCCCTACTTCTGCTAGGAGCTCAATAGCCCGTTGCTTAGCAGCTTCCTTGCTGACCCCTTTCTTGTGGGTCAGAATAACTTCCATGATTTGCTTTCCTACTCGCATGGTAGGGTTAAGGGCCGTCATAGGGTCTTGGAAGATCATGGCGATTTCATTACCGCGGATACTTTCCATTTCCCGTTCAGATAATTTGAGCAGGTCCTTGCCCTCGAAGAGGATTTGGCCATCTTCATAACGACCAGCAGGCTGCGGAATAAGGCGCATCAAGGCATTAGAGGTTACACTCTTACCTGAGCCAGACTCCCCTACAATAGCCAGGGTCTCACCCTTGGCCAAGGTGAAGTCTACACCCCGTACTGCCTGTACTAGACCGGCATAAGTCTTGAAATTAATGCGGAGATTCTTTACTTCTAACAATGGTTCAGTCATGAGATCTCCCTACTTTCTTAATTTTGGATCCAAGGCATCCCGCAAGCCATCGCCAATGGTATTGAAGGCGAAGATGGTAATGGAGATGAGCAAGGCTGGGAAGATAAGACGCCATGGGGCTGTTGCCAAGGCTTCGTTCCCTTCGGAGGCCATGGTCCCCCAGCTGGCCATAGGTTGGGTAACCCCCAAACCAAGGTAGCTTAGGAAGGACTCGGTAAAGATTGCCCCCGGAATTGATAAGGTCATGGTGACGATGATGCCACCCAAGGCATTTGGAATCAAGTGGCGACGGATTAGGTGCCAGGTGCTAGCCCCCAAAGTCCGAGAAGCTAAGACATACTCCTGGTTCTTAATAGATAGAACTTCCCCCCGCACAATCCGGGCCATACGTACCCAACCAGTCAAGGATAGGGCCACAATCATTGGTAGCAAGCCCTTGTCCAGGACCACCATGACTAGGACCACGACCAAGAGATAAGGTAGCGCGGTTAAGACGTCGGCAATCCGCATCATGACATCGTCCACACGTCCCCCTAGGACGCCAGCTGTCGCGCCCCATAGGACGCCAATTACTAGGTCAATGACCGCTGCAATCAAGCCGATGAAGAGGGAGATGCGAGCACCCACCCAGACACGGACGAAGACATCCCGTCCCAGGTTGTCGGTCCCGAAGAGGTAGGTGGCATTTGGGGCCGTATTGTAAGAGCCCGTTTGATCACTAAAGCTAATTGGCCAGAACATAGGCACGAAAATAGCTAAAAGGGCAATGACTACCAGCAAGGCCACGCTGAAGAGGGCCAACTTGTTACGGGCAAAGGTATGGAAGACTTGGCCCCAGAAGGAAGTAGTCTTCTGGCTTAAGACGTCAGTCTGGTCTTCTTTGATCCCGACCAACTCAAAATCTTGGGCTGTATATTCTACTTGGCTCACGCTGACTCGCCTCCTTCTAACTTAATACGTGGATCAATCCACATATAGACAATATCCACCACTAAAACTGCAAATAAGAGCAGGATGGAATAAAAGACCGTGGTCCCCATAATGACCGTGTAGTCACGGTTGGTAATGGACTTAACGAACTGGCCACCCAAACCTGGAATGGCGAAGATGTTTTCGACAATGAAGGAACCTGTGACAACCCCAGCCAAGAGTGGCCCTAAGTAGGACACAACTGGCAAGAGGGCATTACGCAAGGTGTGCTTGAAGACAATCTTCCACTTGCTGAGGCCTTTGGCCTTGGCTAGCTTGACATACTCGGAGGTATTCTGTTCCAACATACTAGACCGGGTTAATTTGGCAATATTCCCCATGAAACCTAAGCCGAGAGCCAAGGATGGCAGAATGGTGTAGTTGAATCCTTTCCAACCAGACACTGGGAACCAGCCCAATTGTACGGCGAAGAGGTATTGGATTAAGCCCGCCAAGATAAAGGAAGGCACAGAAATCCCTAGTACCGCCACTACAGTCGCGGCATAGTCGCGCACCTTGTTATGGTAGGTGGCAGAAATAACCCCTAAAGTCGTCCCCAAACCAACGGCGATGACCAAGGCTTGCATCCCTAGGGCTAAGGATACTGGGAAACTAGAAAAGATGATGTCGTTGGTTGAACGGCCCCGGTACTTCATGGAATAACCGAAGTCGAACTTGAGAATGCCCACTAGGTAATCTCTGAACTGGATATACCAAGGGTTGCTCAGGCCATACTGCTTGTTGAGCTGGGCTTGAATGTTAGCCGGCAAGGCCTTCTCGCTGGCAAATGGGTTCCCTGGTGCAATTCGCATCAGGAAGAAGGTCAAAGTGATAATACAGAATAAGGCAATGACCATATAAATTAGGCGCTTGAAGATATATTTGCGCATGTCTACTCCTCCTCTAATAATTTAAGGGCGGGGGATCAGTATAAACCCGACCTCTTATTTGCTACTTCTATTCTCTCATTAAAATCACGGCTTAAGATTTGACTTACTAAGCGTGAGGATGACCTTCTGCCAGCTTTTTTGCCCATAGCTGACCAAAAAATCACCCGAAAGATTAAAAACACATGAATTAATTTTAATCTTAAATTCACCACTTGTCAATATTTTTTCCGACAATGAGCGTTTTCATGACACAAAAATATCCCCTTGCTAAGCAAGGGGATACTAGGAATCAGCCCTAATTCATGGAAGACTATTCTACTTCTAAGTATTTCAAGTCAATCTTACCAAGAGGCGATGTTGCTAGGCCCTTGATGTTGTCTTTCTTAACACTTACTTGAGTGTAGTCATAGATTGGAATAACTGGCATTTCGTCCATTAAGACTTTTTCAGCCTTCTTCAGAATTTCTAAACGTTTGTTAGCGTCAGTTTCTTTGGCTGCTTCTTCCAGGTACTTAGCGTAGTCTGCATTTTCCCAACCAGTGTAGTTGTTACCCGCATCAGCGCTACGGTATTGATCTAAGAAGGTTAAGGCATCGTTGAAGTCACCAGACCAACCTAAACGCGCCACTTGGAAGTCACCGGTCTTGAGACGATCTAAGTAAACTTGGAACTCAGAGTTGTCCAATTCTACCTTGATCCCTAAGTTCTTAGACCAACCTTCTTGGATGTATTGAGCGATAGCTGCGTGAGCTTCACTAGTGTTCATAGAAATCTTAACAGTCAATTCACTTGGGTCCTTGAGACCTAATTCTTGTAAACCTTTAGCCAAGTATTCTTTGGCGCCTTCATAGTCGGCATCCTTGAAGTAGTTAGCATCTGCTTCGAAGCCAGTAACTGAAGCTGGCACAATCCCCTTAGCAGGTTTTTGTTCAGCCTTGGTAATGTTAGTTACCAAACCTTGACGGTCAATAGCTAAAGCCAAAGCCTTACGGATATTGACATTAGACATTACAGAGTCCTTGGTGTTGATTTTGTAGACGTAGATAGCTGACTGTGGTGTAACCTTAAGAATCCCTTGTTTCTTGAAGCCTTCAAAAGAATCTAAAGACAAGGTCCCGAATGGTGCGCTGACGAAGTCAATCTCACCAGATTGGAACATCTTGGTGACGGTTGAGTCAGACTCAACGATTTGAGCGTTAACACGGTCAACCTTGACATTGTCCTTATCCCAGTATTGGTCATTCTTTTCTAAGGCTAGGTCCGCATTGTGGTTCCACTCAGCTAACTTGAAGGCCCCGTTAGTGACGTACTTGTCGCTTAAGTCGTCAGCCCAGTCAGCGTTAGCTTCTACCACCTTCTTGTTAACTGGTGCAAAGGCATAGAAAGAAGTTAAGCTTAAGAAGTAAGCAGTTGGGTTGACCAACTTAACTTCTAAGGTAGTGTCGTCGAGCGCTTTGACCCCAACTTGGTCTGCGCTACCTTTGCCCTCGTTGTAGGCTTGCGCCCCTTCGATGACGAAGAAGAGCCCTGCGTAGTCAGCCCCTGTTTCAGGGTTGATGACACGTTTCCAGGCATATTCAAAGTCACCCGCTGTAACAGGGTCACCGTTAGACCATTTAGCATCTGAACGAAGCTTAAAGGTATAGGTCTTGCCATCTTCGCTGACTTGCCAAGATTCAGCCACACCAGGCACTTGGCTCTTGAAGTCTTGCGATTCACGGGTCAAGCCTTCGAAGACGTTATGGATGATGTTGCCGCTTGGCGCATCAGACGCTTTGGCTGGGTCGATGCTTGCCATTTCTGAAGACACAACGGTGTTGACTTCTTTACCTTGAGCGTGTGCCGGTAAAGGTGTTGGTAAGCTTGCAGCCAAGGCTAAAAAGGCAGCGCCGGCTAACAAGGATTTCTTGAGTACTTGTTTCATAAGTATCCTCCTTAGTAAAATTAAAATCACATGAGTTAATTTTAAGGGAACTCTGAACGAATGTCAATGTTTTTTTAATAGCAAAGATCAAGCCCCCTTGCTAGGCAAGAGAGCTTGGTCAATCATTTAGTAAATGGCGAGAGCTCATAGAAAACTTGCTGGAGATAGAGTCCCTGTGGTGGCGCCGTCGGCCCTGCTTCCTTGCGGTTCTGAACCTTAATCAAACGCTCCAGTTCATTAACAGGACGCAACCCATCCCCGATTTGCAGGCTAGTACCGACCAGAATCCGAATCATATTATAGAGGAAACCTGTCCCCTGGAACTGGAAGACCAGTTCCTGCTGGTCCTGATCTTGCCAGACTCGGGCCATATGAACGGTCCGCACCTTGTTTTCCTTATCGGTCTTGGTCGAACAGAAGCTAGTGAAGTCGTGGGTTCCCACCACTGCCTCCAAGGCTTGATTGATTCGATCTAAGTCATAGCGATAAGGATGGTGGAGACTGTAGAGACGTTTGAAGGGATTGGCATAGGCACCTATATCCACCCGATAACGATACTCTTTACCGATGGCATGGTAGCGGGCATGGAAATCATCGGCCACCCGAGCCACTGCCACTACCTTAATCGCCGGGTCCAAGAGGGCATTGAGAGCTCTTTGCATGGCTTGTTGAGGCATAGGGGCAGGATAATCAAAATGTACTACTTGGCCCAAGGCATGGACACCCGAATCAGTCCGGCCTGACGCCACTGTGGGAATGGTCACGCCTTCTGGGCACTTTGCCATTTTGATTAGAGCCGCGTCTAGATTGGCCTGAATAGAAGGGCCATTGGGTTGGACTTGGTAGCCGACGAAGCGACTCCCGTCATAAGCGAGTTGAATGGCATAACGTGGCATGGCCTCACCCCACTGGCCAGAAACGGCTAGCTAGCAAGGCTAAGGTCAGGACTAGCAAGGCCCAACGCACTTGTCTATCAGCTGGGCTATAGGCCAACTGGCGATACTTGGTACGGCCTTCTGCTCCGCGATAGCCCCGCGCTTCCATGGCGGTTGCCATTTCTTCGGCCCGGTTGAAGGCAGAGATGAAAAGGGGCACCAGAATTGGTACGACAGCCTTCATTCTCTGCATGAGGCTACCTTGATCGAACTCTACCCCACGCGAGCGCTGGGCGTTCATGATTTTCTGGGCTTCATCCATGAGGGTTGGCACATAGCGCAAGGCGATAGCCAGCATGAGGGCCAACTCGTGGGCAGGGAAGCCAAAGCGAGTCAGTGGCCGCAAGAGATGTTCAATCCCATCCGTTAGCTCCAGGGGCGCTGTCGTTAAGGTTAGAATAGTAGACATCATAATAATGAGGACCAGACGCATGAAGATAAAGGCCCCACTCTCCAAACCACCAGTCGAGAGGACAAAGGGTCCCCACTGCCAGAAGACATGGCCCCCATTAGTGAAGAGAATCTGAAAGACCACGGTAAAGAGAATCAGCCAAATCATGGGCTTGACCCCATTAATAAAGAACTTAAAGGAAAGACCGGTCAACTTAATAGCCAAGAGGGTAAAGAGCGCCAAAATGGCGTAACCCAACCAGGAATCGGCTAAGAAGACCGCAAAAATAAAGTAGAAAGAAGCTAGCAACTTGGTCCGTGGATCCAGTCGATGGACCCAGGAATCCATATTGATATAGCGTCCCAGTAACATTTTATCCAACATGGCCGGTCCCCTCCTTAGCTGGAAGATGGGCCATGAGCAAGTCGGCTAAGGCTTCAACGGTCAGGGGCGCCTGGTCGATAGCTAGGGCCTGGTCCCCTAAGCGCTCCTGTAATTTCTCCAGAAACTGCATGGAGCGTGGCACATCTAAGCGCCGTTGGCGCAACCAATCCGTCTGGCTGAAGACCTGTTCAGGCGTCCCCGTCTTAGCCACCGTGCCCCCTTCCATGACAATGACATGATCGGCATAGCGGGCAACGTCATCCATTTGGTGACTGATTAAGACCAGGGTCAACTTATCCTCTTTTTGGAGGCGCATGAACATGTCCAGCATTTGGGCTTGACCCAGTGGGTCTAGGCCGGCAGTTGGCTCGTCTAAGACCAACACTTGCGGTTCTAAGGCCAGAACGCCGGCAATGGCCACCCGTCGCATTTGGCCTCCACTGAGATCGAAAGGCGAGCGCTCATAGAGGTCCGGACTGATGCCGACCAGGGATAATTTTTCCTTAGCAATGGCGAGCGCGTCCTCTTCCGAGACACCAAAATTCAAAGGTCCAAACATGACATCCTTGAGGACCGTCTCTTCAAAGAGCTGGGCCTCCGGGAATTGGAAGACGACCCCAACTTGCTTACGCAAGGGTTTAAGCGAGGGCAGCTTGGCCGTGGATGTGACCAAGACATCCCCTAGGCGTACTGAGCCCTTGGTTGGCTTAATCAAAACATTAAGGTGTTGAATCAGAGTCGACTTACCTGAACCCGTATGGCCGATGACGGCAGTCACTTGGTGGGCTGGAATGGTTAAATTAACGTCGAAGAGGGCCGCTACCTCAAAAGGCGTATTGGCATTGTAATGGTAACTTACTTTGTCGAATACAATGGTGTGATCCATGTCAATAAGGCCTCCTCATCGAGATAGTTATCCGGCACATCCAGTCCGCGGGCAGCTAGGGCGTCCTTGAGTTTCTGTGAAAAAGGCACATCCAAGCCTTGTTCCACTAATTGCTCACCCATTAGGAAGATTTCTTCTGGTTTCTTGTCTTGAACTAGGCGACCGCCCTGCATCATGAGGATACGGTCAGCTAAGCTAGCTTCGTCCAAATCATGGGTAATGGAAATAACCGTCAGGTTGAAGCGTTCCTTAATCTTACGGATGGCGGCAATCACTTCTTGACGACCGTTAGGGTCCAACATAGAAGTCGCTTCATCCAAGATAATAATGTCAGGTCGCAAAGCCAAGATGCTAGCCAGGGCTACCCGTTGCTTCTGACCCCCTGATAGGCGGGCAGGCTCCTTGTCCTTAAATTCTGACATCCGAACCTCAGCCAGCGCCTCTTCAATCCGGCTAATCATCTCCTGACGTGGCACTCCATTATTCTCCAAGCCAAAGGCCACATCATCTTCTACCGTCGAACCAACAAATTGGTTGTCTGGGTTCTGGAAGACCATGCCAACTGAGCGACGAGCCTCCCAAACGGTCTCTTCGTCAATGGTTAAATCCTTAATGGTTACCTGGCCTGCCGCAGGCACGAGGAGGCCATTCATAATTTTGGCTAGGGTAGACTTGCCTGAGCCGTTTGGCCCAATAATAGCCACCCATTCGCCTTCCTTGATTTCTAGGGAGACATCGGTCAGGGAATTGACCTCGCTACCATAGTAACGAAAATCGATATGCGATAGTTTTACAACGCTTGCTGCCATGTCTGTTTCATCCTCTCTGCCTCTGGGGCCTCCTTGCTACTTTCATAGCTAAAGCCAGTCTCCTGTCTAGCCTTAGCTATGAAAGCAACTCACCCCCTTACTCTACCACCTGGGGGCGTCACTTTCAAGAATTTGAGTATAAGACCAAAAAAAAATCACTTTTACGATGATAGCTAGCGATTGGGGAAGCAGGGCTCCCCCAATCGTGCTATAGAGCTAGACCCTGTAGTTGGTTAGCAAGGCTACAGAATCGTCACACTCCTCATCATAAAGCGAATTCTCACTCTATTATACTAATTCGATGATTGCCATTGGGGCGCCATCACCACGACGTGGGCCGGTCTTCAAGACACGGGTGTAGCCACCTTGGCGATCAGCGTAGCGCTCAGCGTACTCTCCGAACAAACGAGTCAAGACACGTTCAACAACGACTTGATCCCCTTCAACGGTTGCGCTAGCAATCTCGTTACGCAAGAATGCTGCAGCACGACGGCGTGATGCTAAGTCACCTTTTTTACCTAAGGTAATCATTTGATCAACGAATTTACGTACTTCTTTGGCACGAGTTTCTGTGGTTTCGATACGGCCGTATACGATCACATCAGTAGTTAAGTCACGCAATAATGCGTTACGTTGTGCGCTCTTACGTCCTAATTTGCGGTATGCCATTATTCAGTTTCCTCCTTTGCTTTGAATATGAAATATCCTATACTAGTCGTCTTGGCGTAAGCTCAACTCAAGGTTAGCCAATTTTTGTTTGACTTCCTCTAATGATTTACGGCCAAGGTTACGTACTTTAATCATTTCTGCTTCTGATTTGTTAGTCAACTCTTGAATCGTGTTGATGCCCGCGCGTTTCAAACAGTTGTATGAACGAACGGATAAGTCTAACTCTTCAATCGTCATGATTAACATTTTCTCTTTTTCAGCTTCTTCCTTCTCAACCATAATTTCAGTTTGACGCGCTTCATCGTTGAGGTTAACGAAGATATTCAAGTGCTCCGTTAAGATTTTAGCGGCTAAACTTAATGATTTTTCAGGACTAATTGAACCGTCGGTCCAAATATCTAAAGTTAATTTATCATAAACGTTCTTTTGCCCGATACGGGTGTTTTCGACTTGATAGTTTACCTTCTTAATTGGGGTATAGATCGAATCGATTGGCAAGACGCCGATTGGCATGTCTTCCCGTTTGTTGTGTTCGCTCCGTACATAACCACGACCGTTGGCTACGTTGAGACGCATCTTCAATTCAGCGCCATCAGCCAGGGTGCAAATGTAGAGCTCAGGGTTGAGGATTTGCACATCGTTATCATGCATAATATCAGCTGCGGTCACAACTTTTGGACCGGTGACGTTTAATTCAATTACTTTTGACTCTTGAGTGTGAAGTTTCAATGCTAATTTCTTCAAGTTCAAGATAATCGTTGGAACATCTTCCACGACACCTTCAACTGTAGCAAATTCATGCAGTACTCCATCAATCTGGATGCTAGTAACAGCGGAACCAGGTAATGAAGATAATAAAATACGACGTAATGAATTTCCAAGGGTTGTTCCATATCCACGTTCAAGTGGTTCAACGACAATTTTACCAAATTTGGCATCGTCACTGACTTCAATCGTTTTAATTTCTGGCTTTTCAATTTCGATCATCGATTATATTCCCCTTTCAAAACGTTAGTCTTGGTAATAACGCGCTTCACAGTTGCTTGAGTCATCTAGATTATACGCGGCGACGTTTTGGAGGACGGCAACCGTTGTGAGGAATAGGGGTAACGTCGCGGATGGCGGTTACTTCTAAACCTGTAGCTTGCAATGAACGAATTGCTGACTCACGACCTGAACCTGGGCCTTTTACTGTTACTTCAACAGTCTTCATCCCGTGATCCATAGCACCTTTAGCAGCCACTTCTGAAGCCATTTGTGCAGCGAATGGGGTAGATTTCTTAGAACCACGGAAACCTAATGAACCTGCGGATGACCATGAAATAGCATTACCATTCACGTCAGTGATCATAACAATAGTGTTGTTGAATGTAGAGCGAATGTGTGCTACACCTTTCTCGACATTTTTTCTAACACGACGGCGACGACGTGCAACTTGTTTTTTCTTTGCCATGAAGTTTATACCTCCTTCATTCTATATTCGAGTATTATTTTTTACCAGTGACCATTTTCTTAGGTCCTTTACGTGTACGAGCGTTGTTCTTGGTGTTTTGACCACGAACTGGCAAGCCACGACGGTGACGTAAGCCACGGTAAGAACCGATTTCTTGGAGACGCTTGATGTTCAAGCTAATTTCACGACGTAAGTCCCCTTCAACTTTGAGGCCGTCAATGATTTCACGGATACGGTCGAGCTCATCGTTTGATAAGTCCTTAACGCGAGTGTCTTCAGAAACGTTTGCTTGTTTTAATACTTGTTGTGCAGTTTTCAAACCAATACCGTAGATGTATGTTAATGAGATTACTACACGTTTTTCACGCGGAATATCTACTCCAGCAATACGAGCCATTTATCTGGCACCTCCTTCTTATTAACCTTGACGTTGTTTATGTTTTGGATTTTCGCAAATTACCATCACATTGCCGTTGCGACGAATGATTTTACATTTTTCGCAAATTGGCTTTACAGATGCTCTAACTTTCATCTTAACTAATTCCCTCCTTAAATTCGAAACGGAAAGGTTTACTTAAAGCGGTAGGTAATACGACCACGTGTCAAATCGTAAGGAGATAATTCAATCGTTACCTTATCTCCTGGTAAGATGCGGATGTAGTTCATCCGGATTTTACCTGAAACGTGAGCCAGTATTTCATGCCCATTCTCTAATTCAACCTTAAACATTGCATTTGGTAAAGTTTCAATGACTGTACCTTCAACTTCAATTACATCATCTTTAGCCATTCATACTTCCTCCTCTTACCAACTTACTGTTAGGCTATTGTGCCACTGAGGACAAAATCTGGCGGATATCTTCGTAGACCTTGTCGATGGCTTGTTGACCATCCACTCGGTGAAGAAGCCCACGCTCCTCATAATAATCCAGTATTGGTCGAATTGATTCCATTTGGAGATTGATACGATATGCAACTTTCTCAGGCTTGTCATCTTCACGTTGGTAGAAATCACTGGCACCACAGTTGTCACAGACACCTTCAACCTTCGGTGGGTTGTAGAGTTTGTGGTAGGTTGCCCCACAGTTGCGGCAGATGATTCGGCCACTCAAGCGATCCTTAAGGACTTCTGGATCTACATCGATATAGATAACGGCATGGATTGGAGAGTTTAACTCCACCAAGTTTTGATCAAGCGCTTGAGCTTGTGCGCTTGTACGTGGGTAGCCATCCAACATGAAGCCTTGGGCTTTCACGTCGTCTTGGGCTAAACGTTCACGTACAATGGCGTTGGTCACTTCATCAGGAACCAGGTTCCCGTTGTCAGTGTAAGCCTTGGCTTGGAGCCCAAGTGGGGTTTCGTTCTGAATCGCAGCACGGAAAATGTCCCCAGTTGCAATATGTACGATTTGATAATCTTTTACTAGACGTTCACTCTGTGTCCCTTTACCGGCACCAGGCAAACCCATTAATAAAATATTCATCTTGTATCTTCCCTTTACTTCTATTTGACACATGATTATTGAATGAATCCTTGATAACGGCGTTTGATAACGCGCCCTTCGACCTGCTTAGCAGTCTCAATGGCAACCCCGACCACAATCAGCAAGCTAGTCCCGCTGAGTGAGATACGTGACGTTAAGTTCCAGAAGAACCCTGCCACAATCGGTAATACCGCAATCAAAGTCAAGTAAAGTGCGCCTACTCCGCTCAAGCGGTTGATAACTTTGGTTAAGTAAGTTTCGGTATCTTTCCCAGGACGTACGCTTGGAATGTACCCGCTCGACTTCTGCAAGTTCTCGGCAACTTTCTCCGGATTCACTTGAATCAATGAATAGAAATAAGTAAACGCAATTAATAGGACAGTGTAGAAGATTACACCGTAGAGTGTTTGGTAGTCGAAGAGTTGTACCAGGAAGTCCATCCATGGGTTCGTCCGATCGACTGTCACAAACGAGAATATCATCTGAGGTGTTGTAATGAACGAGCTAGCGAAAATTACTGGAATAACCCCAGCTGAGTTAATTTTAAGCGGGAGGTGAGCTGAGTAGCGCGCCCCTGACGCTTTCTTAGAATAATGGATTGGGATACGCAATTGAGCCCGTTCCATTAAAACGATAATCACAATTAAGATGACGATGACCAAGATAATGGCTGCCAATGACAGCATGTTGGTCATAGCATGATCTCCACCATTTACCAGATGGCGTTGGAGATAACCCATCAATTCCTTAGGCACTTCCGCAACAATCCCGGCCATGATAATCATGGACAAACCGTTACCGACACCGCTTCGGGTAATCATCTCACCCAACCAGACCAAGAACATGGAACCAGCTGTTAAGATAAGGGCAATCGTCAGGTAACGCATTGTCGTTGGGTTGGCAATCAAGCCCAGACGCGCCATCCGGTTAAAACCGAGGGCGATACCGTAAGATTGTACTAAACCAAGGGCAATGGCAACATAAGTGGTCCATTGGTTGAGCTTACGACGCCCAACTTCCCCTTGCTTAGCCCATTCAGTAAACTTAGGCACGATGTCCATTTGTAATAACTGAATGATGATTGAGGCGGTAATGTATGGAGAAACCCCCATGGCGAAGAGCGAGAAGCGCTTCAAGGCCCCGCCACCGAAAGTGTTTAATAAGCCTAAGAGGCCGCTCTCAGCGAAAGTGTTAATCGCTGAAACCCGAACCCCAGGTACAGGAATATGTGAGCCTAATCGGAATACCGCAAAAACGAAGAGCGTGAAAAAGATGCGACGACGCGTATCTTTATCCGCAAATGCATTTTTAATAAAGGTAAACATTAGATCACCTCGATTGATCCACCAGCTGCAGTAATTGCTTGCTCTGCACCTTTAGAGAATTTGGCTGCTTGAACAGTTAATTTTCTTTCAAGTTGACCATTACCTAAGATTTTTACTCCTGATAATTCTTTCTTAACGACACCTGCTTCAACTAAGAGAGCTGGTGTAACTGTCGTACCGTCTTCGAAGCGGTTGAGAGCTTCCAAGTTAACGACTGCATATTCTTTACGGTTGATGTTGTTGAATCCACGTTTTGGTAAACGACGGAACAATTGAGTTTGTCCACCTTCGAAACCTAAACGTACGCCACCGCCAGAACGGGCTTTTTGACCTTTTTGACCGCGACCAGCAGTTTTACCGTTACCGGAACCTTGACCACGACCGACACGGTTACGTTCTTGACGTGAACCTTCAGCAGGTTTTAATGTATGAAGTTTCATTCCTGTGGCACCTCCTTGTATTAGTCTCTAATTTTTATGCTTCTTTTACTTCAACTAAGTGACTGATCGTATTGATCATCCCACGAACTGCTTCGTTGTCTGGTTTAACAACGGTCTTGTAAGTCTTAGTTAAACCTAACGCCTTAGCAGTTTGGATTTGATTTTTAGGACGACCGATCAAGCTGCGTTTCAATTGGATTTGTAAGTTCGCCATTTGATTGTCCTCCTTAGCCTAAAATTTCTTCGACTGATTTGCCACGTAAAGCAGCAACTTCTTCAGCTACTTTCAATTGTTTCAAGCCTTCTACAGTCGCACGCACCATGTTGATTGGTGTGTTAGAACCAAGAGACTTACTTGTTACGTCAGCTACCCCTGCTAATTCCATTACGGCACGAACAGGACCACCTGCTGCAACCCCAGAACCGGCTGGTGCTGGTTTGATTAAGACACGACCACCACAGAATTCGCCAATTGCTTCGTGAGGAATTGTGGTTCCGGTCAATGGTACTTCGATTAAGTTTTTCTTCGCATCTTCGATAGCTTTACGGATTGCTTCTGGAACTTCTTGAGCTTTACCCGTACCAAAGCCAACGTGACCGTTCTTGTCACCGACAACTACTAAAGCTGAGAAACGTAGACGACGTCCACCCTTAACAACTTTGGTAACACGGTTAATCGTCACAACGCGTTCTTCGATGTTTTCCAAGGTATTTGGATTGATGTGAACCATGAACTAGTGTCCTCCTTCTATTAAAATTCTAGGCCGTTTTCACGAGCTGCTTCAGCCAAAGCTTTCACACGACCGTGATATAGGTACCCACCGCGGTCAAAGACAACTTTTTTGAAGCCTTTTGCTACCGCACGTTCAGCAACTAATTTACCAACAGTTGAAGCTTGTTCAACTTTGGTCCCTGTTACTGATTTGTCATTACTAGAGGCACTTGCAAGCGTCACACCCGCTACGTCATCAATTAATTGAGCGTAGATGTGCGTGTTGGAACGGAACACGTTCAAGCGTGGGCACTCAGCAGTACCAGAGATTTTGTTTCTTACGCGAGCATGTCTTTTACGACGTACTTTGTTTTTATCTGGTTTTGTAATCACAATTTTCACCTCTTTAAGTTTAAGTTATAGGAGAAGATCAGGACCGGTCTATTACTTACCAGTCTTACCTTCTTTACGACGTACATATTCGTCAGTGTAACGAATCCCTTTACCTTTATATGGTTCTGGTGGACGTACGCCACGGATGTTGGCTGCTAATGCGCCGACTTTCTCTTTATCGTAACCTTCTACGATAATTTTAGTGTTTGAAGGAACTTCAAAGTCAGCACCTTCAAGTGGTTCGAATTCAACTGGGTGAGAAAGACCCACGTTCAACACTAATTTGTTACCTTGTTTTTGAGCACGGTAACCGACCCCGATAAGGTCTAATTCTTTCTTGAAGCCATTCGCTACACCTTCAACCATGTTGCTGAAGACAGAACGCATAGTCCCGTGTAATGAACGGTTTTCTTTTGAATCATTTGGACGAGTGAAGACTACTTCATTCTCTTGAACTTCCAACGCAATGTTTGGGTGGAAGTCACGTGTCAAAGTACCTTTAGGGCCTTTTACAGTCACTGTATGACCTTTTACTTCGACGGTTACGCCTGCTGGAATCACGACTGGTTTTTTACCGATACGACTCACAGGGCTGCACCTCCTCTTTCTTATTTCTAGTTATCTTGAATATGAATAGATTAGATTACCAAACGTAAGCTAATACTTCGCCACCGACACCAGCTTGACGAGCTTGTTTGTCAGTCACAACACCGTTAGAAGTTGAGATGATGGCGATCCCTAAGCCGTTTAATACCTTAGGTAGGTCTTCTGATTTGGTGTAGATACGCAAACCAGGTTTTGAAATACGCTTGATGCCAGTGATAACTTTTTCGTTGTTACGGCCGTACTTCAAGAAGATGGTGATTTCACCTTGTTTGTCGTCTTCTGCGACTTCATAGTTTTTGATGAAACCTTCTTGTTTCAAGATTTCAGCAATCGCTACTTTGATTTTTGAAGATGGTGCTGATACAGTCTTGTGTCCTACGCTGTTAGCGTTACGGATACGAGTTAAGAAATCAGCAATTGGATCTGTCATAACCATGTTGTATTTACCTCCTCTTTGTTCAGTATGGATTACCAGCTGGCTTTCTTCACGCCAGGGATTTGTCCTTTGTAAGCAAGTTCGCGGAAGCAAATACGGCAAAGTTTGAATTTACGATATACGGAGTGTGGACGTCCGCAACGCTCGCAGCGCGTATACTCTTGAACTTTGAATTTAGGTGACCGCTTGTTTTTTGCAATCATTGATTTTTTAGCCAATGTTCATTCGCCTCCTTGTCTTATTTTTGGAAAGGCATGCCTAATTCTTTAAGTAAAGCATGTGCCTCTTCGTCAGATTTCGCAGTTGTTACGATAACGATGTCCATCCCGCGGACTTTATCAACGTTATCATAGTTCACTTCAGGGAAGATAAGTTGTTCTTTGATCCCCAAGGTGTAGTTCCCGCGGCCATCGAAGGCTTTGTTGCTGACACCGTGGAAGTCACGAACACGCGGTAAAGATACAGTGACTAACTTGTCTAAGAAGTCGTACATACGCGCACCACGTAGGGTCACTTTACACCCGATTGGCATACCTTCACGGAGACGGAAGCCCGCGATGGATTTCTTAGCTTTGGTAATCACTGGCTTTTGACCAGATAATAAAGTGAGTTCGTCAACAGCTTTTTCTAAGTTCTTAGCGTTAGCTACTGCGTCACCCACACCCATGTTGATGACGATCTTTTCAACTTTAGGTACTTGCATTACAGAAGTGTAGTTGAATTGCTCGATCAATTTTTTAGTTACTTCGTTTGAGTATTTAGCTTTTAAACGATTTTCCATGTAGTGTTAATCCTCCTCTCGCTATTGATTAGATGGTTTCGTTAGATTTCTTCGCGAAACGGACTTTCTTGCCGTCTTCGAAACGATAACCCACACGTGTTGCTTCCCCTGATTTAGGATCAACGAGTTTAACGTTAGACACGTGGATTGGTGCTGGGAATTCTTCGATCCCGCCTTGACCTGCTTGAGAAGGTTTAACGTGCTTTTTAGCAATGTTCAAGCCTTCTACGACTACGCGGTCTTCTTTTGGTAAAGTACGTAAAACAGTCCCTGTTTTACCTTTATCTTTACCTGCAATTACTTTAACTGTATCGCCTGTTTTGATACGCATGAATAGTTTCCTCCTTCGTTAATATTTCTTATAAAACTTCTGGAGCTAATGAAACAATCTTCATGTAGTTGTTATCACGCAATTCACGTGCAACTGGTCCAAAGATACGCGTACCACGAGGGCTCTTATCGTCACGGATGATGACGCAAGCATTTTCGTCAAACTTGATATAAGAACCATCTTTACGGCGAGCTCCTGATTTAGAACGTACGATTACTGCTTTTACGACGTCACCTTTTTTAACAACTCCACCTGGCGTTGCTTGTTTAACCGTTGCAACGATAACATCCCCGATGTTAGCAGTTTTGCGGTTAGAACCACCTAATACACGGATTGTTAATACTTCACGTGCGCCAGAGTTGTCAGCAACTTTTAATCGACTTTCTGTTTGAATCATTTCGATGTCCTCCTTCCGAGATATACTTGGTTAATTAGATAATGACTGCTTCTTCAACAATCTCTAATAAACGGAAGCGTTTCGTAGCTGATAATGGACGAGTTTCCATAATGCGCACGATGTCGCCTTCTTTTGCACGGTTTTCTTCATCATGTGCTTTATATTTCTTAGAATATTTAACGCGTTTACCGTATTTAGGGTGAGTCTTACGAGTTTCGACTAAAACCGTGATGGTTTTGTCCATTTTGTCGCTCACGACACGACCTTGGTAAACTTTACGTTGGTTGCGTTCTGTCGTCATTGATGTTAGCCTCCTTTGCTGGTTTATTTAGACAATTCTTGCTCGCGTAAAGCAGTTTTGATACGTGCGATAGATTTACGTACAGTGCGTAAACGTGCTGTATCTTCTAATTGTCCTGTTGCTAATTGGAATCGAAGGTTGAAGAGTTCTTTCTTCAACTCAGCTTCACGTTCAAGCAACTCAGCAGTGGATAACCCTTTGATTAACGCTTTAAATTCATTAGTTTTCATTCGATTCACCACCATATTCTTCACGTTTTACGAACTTGGTCTTAACTGGTAGTTTATGCGATGCTAAACGTAATGCTTCACGTGCGATTTCTTCAGATACACCCGCTACTTCAAACATAATCTTGCCACGCTTAACTGGTGCTACCCAACCTTCAGGTGCCCCTTTACCAGAACCCATACGAACCCCGATAGCTTTTGCAGTATATGATTTGTGAGGGAAGATTTTAATCCATACTTTCCCACCACGTTTCATATAACGAGTCATCGCAATACGGGCTGCTTCGATTTGACGGTTTGTGATCCAGTGAGATTCAGTAGCTCGTAAGCCGTATTCACCGAAATCAACTTGTTTACCACCTTTAGCTTCTCCGCGCATTTTACCACGGAATTCACGACGGTGTTTTACACGTTTTGGTACTAACATTGATTAGTTCCCTCCTTTCTCAGAGTTTTTCTTTTGTGGCAATACTTGGCCACGGCAGATCCAAACTTTAACTCCTAACTTACCGTAAGTAGTGTCCGCTTCTTCCCATGCGTAGTCGATATCGCTACGTAAGGTATGGAGTGGCACAGTACCTTCAGAGTATGCTTCGCTACGCGCAATATCAGCACCGTTCAAACGGCCAGATACCATGGTTTTAATCCCTTGAGCGCCAGCTTTCATAGTACGTTGGATAGCTTGCTTTTGAGCACGGCGGAAAGCCACACGGTTTTCTAATTGACGTGCGATATCTTCAGCAACCAATTTAGCGTCTAAGCTTGGTTCTTTGATTTCTACAACGTTGATAAAGACTTTCTTGCCGGTTAATTTGCTTAATTCCGCACGGACTGCATCGATTTCGGAACCACCTTTACCGATGACCATACCTGGCTTAGCAGTGTGAACAGATACAATCACACGGTTAGCAGCACGTTCGATTTGGATGTTAGAAACTGATGCTTCTTTTAATTTCTTGTATAAGAATTTGCGGATAGCTAAATCTTCGTGTAAGTATTCAGCAAAGTTCTTGTCTGCATACCATTTAGCGTCCCAGTCGCGGATGACGCCGACACGCATACCAATTGGATGTACTTTTTGACCCATTGATTAAGCCTCCTCTTTCTCAGATACCACAACAGTGATGTGGCTTGTACGTTTGTTGATTGGTGAAGCTGAACCTTTCGCACGTGGGCGGAACCGTTTCATGGTTGGGCCTTCGTTAGCGAATGCTTCACTCACGTATAAGTTTTCCAAGTCAAGATCGTAGTTGTGGTCCGCGTTAGCAATAGCAGACATCAACACTTTCTCAACGATTGGGGCACCTGCTTTAGGTGTGAATTTTAAGATGGCAATTGCTTCGCCAACTTTTTTACCTCGGATAAGATCTAAGACTAAGCGAACTTTACGAGGCGCAATGCGAACTGTTCTTGCAACTGCTTTTGCAGATGTAACTTGGTTAGACATCTTGTTTTCCTCCTATAAATTAGCGTTTCTTAGATTTCTTGTCGTCAGCTGCGTGACCTTTATAAGTACGAGTTGGTACGAATTCACCTAATTTGTGACCTACCATATCTTCTTGAACATATACAGGCACGTGCTTGCGGCCATCATAAACGGCAATGGTTAAACCAATGAAGTTAGGGAAGATGGTTGAACGACGTGACCAGGTTTTAATAACTTGTTTCTTTGTGCTTTCTGCTTGCTCTTCCACTT
The DNA here is from genome assembly GCF_963520105.1 of uncultured Abiotrophia sp. NCBI lineage: Bacteria > Bacillati > Bacillota > Bacilli > Lactobacillales > Aerococcaceae > Abiotrophia > uncultured Abiotrophia sp. The sequence goes on along the minus strand of NZ_CAUQPN010000002.1, from coordinate 136,444 downwards.
TTTTCATTAAGTGCGCATCACAGAAAGGTCCTTTTTTCAAACTACGACTCACAATGAAGCCTCCCTTCGATTATTTGTTACCGGCGCCTATTATTTCTTACGGCCGCGGATGATTAACTTGCTAGATTTAGCTTTCTTAGAGCGGGTTTTCTTACCAAGTGTTGGTTTACCCCATGGAGACATCGGAGATTTACGCCCGATTGGTGCACGACCTTCACCACCACCGTGTGGGTGATCGTTAGGGTTCATTACGGAACCACGAACTTCAGGACGTTTGCTCATCCAACGTGCACGACCGGCTTTACCGATGTTTACTAATTCGTGTTGTTCGTTACCAACAACCCCGATAGTTGCACGGCAAGTTGATAAGATCATACGAACTTCACCAGAGTTCAAACGAACTAAAGTGTATTTACCTTCGTGACCCAATACTTGAGCGCTAGTACCAGCAGAACGGATTAATTGACCGCCTTTACCTGGTTTTAATTCGATGTTGTGGATTACAGTACCTTCAGGGATGTTTGCTAATGGCAATGCGTTCCCGATTTGGATGTCGGCATGTTCACCAGATTCAATTTTTTGGCCTACTTTCAAGCCTTTTGGTGCCAAGATGTAAGTCTTGATCCCGTCTTCGTAGTGTACCAACGCGATGTTAGCGGTACGGTTTGGATCGTACTCGATGGTTGCGACAGTCCCTACTACGTTGTCTTTGTTACGTTTGAAATCGATGATACGGTAAGCGCGTTTGTTACCGCCACCTTGATGACGAACAGTGATTTTACCTTGGTTGTTACGGCCGGCTTTTTGTTTTTGTGAAGATAACAATGTCTTCTCTGGTTTTGATGCAGTGATTTCGCTGAAATCATAACCAGTCATGTTACGACGACCGTTAGAGGTTGGTTTGTACTTTTTAATCGCCACTCTTATTCCCTCCTACTTACTCATTTTCTAGGTGATTATTCAGCTTCGTTAGCGAATAATTCGATGTCTTTTGATTCAGCAGTCAAGGTTACGACTGCTTTCTTGTACTTACGAGTGAAACCAGCGTAACGGCCCATGCGTTTTGCTTTGCCGTCAACGTTGATCGTGTTAACTTTCTTAACTTTAACCCCTTCAAACATTGCTTCAACCGCTTGTTTGATGTGAGTTTTGTTAGCACGACGGTCTACTTCGAACGTGTATTTTTTCTCGTCTAAACCAGCAACTGATTGTTCAGTGATGACTGGGCGTAATACTACTTCTGATAATTGCATTATGCTAAAGCCTCCTCTACGGTTGAAAGTGCTGCTTTAGTGATGACAAGTGTGTCGTAGTTTACAACGTCTAATACGTTCACGTTGCCTTCGTCGATCACTTTCACGTTAGCTAAGTTACGTGCTGAGAAGTAAGCGTTGGCGTTAGTCCCTTCTAATACTAAGAGAGTTTTCGCATCTACTTTAAGGTTGTTCAATACTGACTTGAATTCCTTAGTTGATGGAGCTGCAAAGCTGAGTTCATCAACAACTACTAACTTGCCTTCTAATACTTTCTGAGATAATACAGATTGTAACGCTAAGCGGCGTACTTTCTTTGGTAATTTATAACTGTATGAACGAGGTGTTGGACCAAATACGGTACCCCCACCAACCCATTGTGGTGAACGGATAGAACCTTGACGTGCACGGCCAGTCCCTTTTTGTCTCCATGGCTTACGGCCACCACCGCGTACAGCGGAACGGTTCTTCACCGCGTGAGTCCCTTGACGTAAAGATGCACGTTGCATGATTACTGCGTCGAAGATCACGTCTTCGTTAGGTTCAACCCCAAATACAGCTGCGTTCAATTCGATTTCGCCGATTTGTGAACCGTCTTGTTTAAATAAACTTACTTTTGTCATTTACTCGTTCCTCCTTCCTCGAATTATTTAACTGTTTTAATTGCTTGTTTGATTTCAACGAGTGATTTCTTGGCACCTGGGACATTACCCTTGATCAAGATTACGTTGTTTTCTACGTCAACCGCTACAACTTCCAAGTTTTGGATGGTTACGCGTTCGCCACCGGTTTGACCTGGAAGGCCTTTACCCTTGAAGACGCGTGATGGGAACGAAGCCCCACCCATCGAACCTGGACGACGGTGGTAACGAGAACCGTGAGCCATTGGACCACGTGATTGGCCATGACGCTTGATCGCACCTTGGAATCCTTTACCCTTGGATGTACCCGTCACATCGACGATGTCGCCAGCTGCGAAAGTTTCCACTGTGATTTCTTGTCCTACTTGATATTCTCCAAGCTCAACTTCGCGGAACTCGCGAATGAAGCGCTTAGGAGTAGCATTTGCTTTTGCTACATGACCTTTAGCAGGTTTGTTTGACAATACTTCACGCAAGTCTTGGAAGCCTAATTGAACCGCTTCGTAGCCATCGTTTTCCATGGTTTTAACTTGTAATACCACGTTTGGAGTAGCTTCGATAACAGTTACAGGTACCAATTCACCGTTCTCAGTGAAGAATTGAGTCATCCCTACTTTTTTACCTAAGATTCCTTTGGTCATGAGTACACCTCCATTTTTCTAAAATTATAATTTGATTTCTACGTCTACACCACTAGGTAAGTCTAATTTCATCAAAGCATCAACTGTTTTGTTAGTTGGTTCTAAGATGTCGATTAAACGTTTGTGTGTACGCATTTCGAATTGTTCGCGAGAGTCTTTGTATTTGTGAGTCGCACGAATCACGGTATATAAAGAACGCTCAGTTGGCAGTGGGATTGGCCCCGCTGTCTTCGCTCCTGTTCTTTGTGCTGATTCTACGATTTTGCTTGCTGCTAAATCCAATGCACGATGCTCGTAAGCCTTCAAGCGAATCCGAATTTTTTTGTTTGCCATTTAGATTTCCTCCTTCGTCAATTTTGATAAAATGACTTGCTCCACAAGAATTTCCAACCTCACCCGCCCGTGGCAAAGCGCCCGGGTGTGTCGCAACCTCTCGCTTCATAGCTGTCTTTCCCGCCTCTAAGAGGGGGCATGTCCTGCGATGGGCACACTGGTACCCATTAAGGCACAATCATTATTATAGCGTAGGAACACTTGTAAATCAAGGCTTTTCTCAAGTTTTTTTGGCCTTTTTGCATGTTTTCGTTTTCATGTCGGATGATGACGATTTCTCTGTTACCCGGTCGATAACACTTCACTTTTTAGGTGATGTTTCGTCCGATTTTTTGGCCTTTTGGACACAAAAATAGCCAAGTCCCTCTCAGGAGCACTTGGCTAAAAATAATAATGGCTATTCCGCAAAATCTACGTCGATGGCCTTGGTCAGAACATCGCAGTAGCTATAGGAGACACACGCTAGGGTGTTGGCCTCTTGCTCTAAATCAACAACGAAGACAGAACGATAGGTTTCTTTCAGGACGCCTCGGCGCGTACGCTTCTTGTTACGACCGAGTTGGACGGTGATAATTACTTTTTCGCCGATATTTTGATCCATGAGGGATTTAATCTCGGCAATTTCTTTTGGCATAAGCCTCACCTCTTTCCTACTATTATAACACAGTTAGGTAGACTAACCTAGGAAAGGTCGGCAACTTATCCTGAAAAAAGCTGACAACGTTCGCCTTTTGCTAATTTTTAGCCTTATGAGCCTCAAAGGCGGCCTCTAAGTCAGCAAAATCCATAAGGCTGAGGCTCTCAGCTCGGCGATTAGGCTCAATGCCCGCCTGGTCGAAGACCTGACGCAAGCTGTCTTCACTGAGCAGGTCTGGCACATAGGCCGACTTGAGGTTGTTCCATAAGGTCTTGCGGCGTTGCTTGAAGCCTGCTTGGACAAAGGCTTGAAAGGCTTCCTTATCGCTAACTTGGACCAAGGGCGCTGGCCGGCGAGTCAACTTGAGCACGGCAGAATCCACATTTGGCTTAGGGATAAAGACATTCTTAGGTACAATGAAGGCAATCTCGCTTTCCATATCCAATTGAATGGCCACTGACAGTGAACCATAGGCCTTGGTGCCCACAGCCGCCGTCATCCGCTCTGCGACTTCCTTTTGCATCATCATGACTAAGGACTGGAAGGGCAGATTGCTCTCAATCAGGCGCATGATGATAGGCGTGGTTATATAATAAGGAAGATTTGCCACCACGACCAGTCGGGACTGGTCGTGTAGCCAGGCATATTCTGGGCTAGCGAAATCCACAGACAGGATATCTTGATGGACCACTTGGACATTATCACAGTCTGCTAGGGTTTCCTGCAGGATGCCCACAAAACGCTGGTCAATCTCGAAGGCCAAGACTTGCTTAGCATGGTGAGCCAGGTATTGGGTCAAGGCACCAATGCCAGGGCCAATCTCGATGACTGTGGTATCTGCATCGACTTGGCCAGCTTCAATCATCTTCTCTAACATCCGGGGCTCGATTAGAAAGTTCTGACCCAGACTCTTTTTCATTTGAATATCGAAGCGACGCATGATCTCAACCGTACGGGTCGGCGTCGCAATTGGCCGGAATTCTCTCATTCTCGGGTCCCTCCTTGGGCTTGATCTAGGACTTGGACGAATTCACCCAAGCCAGCCTGGTCGATGCCATAGCGTTGCAGTTGGCGCTGCAATTGCTTGGCGTTGGTATAACCTAAATTAAAGTGCTGACTGACGGCCTGACGACGCGCCTTGGAGCCCGGACCTGCGGTCAGCCCCCACTGGGCCAGGCTGCCCATGGGAATTAAAGCCACTAAGTCTCCCTCAGCCGGCGTCATAACCTGATTTAGGGCTTGACGAATCTCTTGGGGACTCGCATGTTCCACCCCCAGGCTCTTGCCTTGGCCACCAAAGGCAGCCGTCCGACTAATATGGGCTTGCTTAGCGCTTGGCACCGCCTGGGTCACCAGTCGTCTGAGACGCTCACCTTGGTAGTCGGGGTCCGTCAAGACGATAATGCCATGGGTCCTAGCAGCTTCTACAATTTGTGCCAAGACCGGCGCTTCTAGGGCAGAGCCGCCCGTCTCAATGGTTTTGATCGTTGGGCCAAAGGTCTCAATCAGGCGTTTGGTATCATCGCGCCCTTCGACCACAATAACCTCTTGGGGCATGGCTTGACTCATTGGTCCCACCCCTCAGGCCACCACCGGAAGAGACGGCAGGCATTGCCCGTTGTTAATTTGGCTAGCTCTTCCAGACTCATGTCTCGCACCTGGGCCAGGCACTCCGCCACATAGCGGACATAGGCTGGCTCATTTTGCTTGCCACGCTTAGGCACTGGCGCCAGATAAGGGGCATCGGTCTCAACCAAGAGACGCTCTGCCGGCACTAGGGCCGCTGCTTGACGAACTGCCTCGGATTTTTTAAAGGTCAAGACCCCACTGAAGCTAATATGCATGCCAAGGTCTACAAAACGCATGGCTTCTTCAGCTGTCCCACCAAAGCTATGCATAATGCCACCCGCAGCCGGCAGACCTTCTTGCTTGAGTATGCGGTAGGTGTCTTCGGTTGCATCACGATTATGAATGGTAATGGGCAGACCGTGTGACTTGGCAATGGCAATCTGGCGCCGGAAGACCTGGGCTTGCACATCCCAAGGGGCAGTATCCCAATAGTAGTCCAAGCCAATCTCGCCTAGCATCTTAACCTTAGTCAATTCTAGCCATTCTTCCAGGCGACGCTCCACCTGGTCATTGTAGGTGTGGGCCTCAGTCGGATGCCAACCCACTACCGAAATAATGTTATCGTAGGCCGCACTTAAGGCCAAACTACGCTCAATGGTGGGATCATCAAATCCCACCACTGCTAGATAGCCCACGTCCGCCGCTAGGGCTCGGGCAATATAATCTGCCTCCTGGCCCGCAAATTGCTGGGCGTTCAAGTGCGTGTGCGTATCAAATAAAGGCATCTTGGTCACCTCGTCTAGCCAATCCAAGCGCCATTTGCTGCATTTGGATCTGCTGCTAAGAGATGGAGTTGGCCGTCCTGTTCAGAGGACAGAATCATGCCCTGGCTGACATAGCCCATCATCTTACGCGGCTTGAGGTTAGAGACGATGCAGACCTTACGGCCGATTAATTCTTCCGGATTTGGATAGAATTTAGCAATCCCGGACAGAATTTGGCGGTGGCCCTTATCACCTGCATCCAGGCGGAAGCGTAATAGCTTATTAGAGCCCTTGACTAGTTGAACATCCAGGACCTCTGCCACCTTCATTTCAATCTTCAAGAAGTCATCGAATTCGGCTTCGGCCACTTCACGGTGCACTAACTCAGTCGCTTCTGGATCCCAGTTAGGGTCGTCAACCTTAGCTTGGCTAGCACCTGGCTTGCCAGCTGCCATGGCTTCCTGAATATAGGTCACTTCTGCCTCTGCATCCAAGCGTGGGAAGATTGGAGTCCCCTTAGCCACTACGCTTGCACCTGCTGGGAAGGCCCCATAGACTAATTGCGTGAAGTCTAAATCCATTTGGTCGCCCAAACCTAATTGCTCGAAAATCTTAGCTGGCGCTTGGGTCATGAATGGACGTGACAGATGGGCCACAAGGCGTAAAGCCTCTGCTAAATGGTTCATGACAGACCGTAGTTGACCCAGGGTCGCTTCTTCTTTCACCAAGACCCAAGGCATGGTTTCATCGATGTACTTGTTGGTTCGGGACACAATGGCCATAACATGGCTCAAGGCCGCGCTCAGGCTCATAGCATCCATAGCTTGATAGTAGGCCGCCATTTGCTCCTTAACATAAGCATCATAGTCGGCATCTACAGCTGTCGCCTCTAAGTCTTCGGTTGGCACTTGGCCTTGGAAATACTTATTCATCATAGCAACCGTCCGGTTGAGTAGGTTCCCCAAGTCATTGGCTAATTCGGAGTTGACTAATTGGACAAAGCCTTCTGGCGTGAAGACCGCGTCGTTACCAACACCCATTTCATGCAAGAGATAGAAACGAGTAGCATCTAAGCCATAGCGTTCAACTAAAGTCTCTGGGTAGATGACATTCCCCTTAGACTTTGACATCTTCCCTTCCTTCATGAGGTACCAGCCGTGAGCGAAAATCTTCTTAGGCAATGGTAAGCCCAGGGCCATGAGAATGGTTGGCCAGTAAATCATGTGGAAACGGGAAATATCCTTACCGATGACATGGGCATCTGCTGGCCAGTACTTGTTGTAGCGGCTAGTATCGTCGGAACCGTAACCTAAAGCCGTAATATAGTTTAAGAGTGCATCAATCCAGACATAGATGACATGCTTTGGATTGGACTTAACTGGCACACCCCAGGTGAAGGTAGTCCGAGATACCGCCAAATCTTCCAAGCCAGGCTTAATGAAGTTGTTAATCATTTCGGTCTTACGGAAGGCAGGCTCCAAGAAGTCAGCGTGATCTTCATAGTATTGCACCAGACGGTCTGCATACTTGCTCATACGGAAGAAATAGGACTCTTCCTTGACTAAGGTTACTTCGTTACCAGTTGGGGCAATCCCACCGGTCACATTCCCATCTGCATCGCGGTAAACTTCAACCAATTGACTCTCGGTGAAGAATTCTTCGTCACTGACGGAATACCAACCACTATACTCGCCTAGATAGATGTCATCTTGGGCCAAGAGTTGCTCAAAGGCATCTTGCACTGCCTTCTCATGGTAGTCATCCGTAGTCCGGATAAAGTGAGAATAGTCAATATCTAATAGAGCCCAAAGCTTCTTAATGATGTCGGCCATCTCGTCGACGTATTGCTTAGGACTTACGCCTAGACCCTCAGCTGTCCGTTCAATCTTCTGACCGTGCTCATCGGTCCCAGTTAGGAAGAAAGCATCGAAGCCTTGTAGACGCTTATAGCGCGTCATAGCGTCGCAGGCTAGGGTGGAATAGGAGTTCCCGATATGTAACTTACCACTTGGGTAGTAGATCGGCGTTGTAATATAATAGGTAGGTTTTTGCGTGGTCACGAATGAGTGCCCCTTTCTATTTCTTCAAATTACTTCTATTATAACATAATTGTAGGCCCCTGACAGTAGGAATGGCAAACTTGTTAAGCAAGGTGCACAAGATAGAAAAAAACTGGCGCCAGCCAGAGGCTAGCACCAGTCTATTTTTGAGGTGTAAAACTAAATTAGTCTACATGATGTGGCTTGTTAGCCAAGAGTAATACTGCAGAAATTAAGGCTAAGACAAGAGCCAACCAGATGAAGTTCATTTCACCAGTGCTTGGTAAAGATGGATTCTTAGCATTGAAGGCATTGTAGAATACAAGTTCCTTCTCTGTCGCAACTTCTGCTTTAAGCTTGCCATTAGCATCCTTCGTTACAGCAACCGTTACGTTGAACTTAGTCTTGTCGTAGCTGATAGCTGAATCTTGCCCAGCAACTTCGCGTACGGTTAACTTATAGGTCCCTTCTTGTGCATAAGAAGAAGTTAAGCTAATCGCACCTGAAGCGTCATTGCTTGCAGTTGCTAAAACTTTGCCCATGCTGTCTACTAATTCAAATTTGAACTCTTTATCTTTTAGTTGACGACCAACTAATACTTTCTTAGCTGCTACTGTGAAGTCAACTGCAGCAGGTGCAGGGTCAGAAGAGTTTGGTAAGTTAGTCGCTGCTTTGTTAACAAAGGTCGCTTGGTTAGTGTAACTAGCGCTTGCTTCTAATTGGCCTGCGCCATTGTCCACAACAGTTACCACTACATCAACCGCTTTGGTATCGTAGGTTACGGTTTCATCGCTACCTGCTTTTTCTACAACTTTATAGTTGTAAGTGCCGGCTTGTTCGAATTCAACTGAAGCGAACTTAACAGTTCCATCTTGGGCATTCTTCACGGTTTGTAATACTTTACCTTGTGCATCTTGCAATTGGAACTCGAACTCATCTGCCTTAAGTGCACGGCCTTCTAATTGCTTCTTCACTACGATTTCTTGGCTAGTTTTAGCAGCTTTATAGCTGTTAGCAAACTGAGCTTGATCATAGGTAACAGTTGCTTTCTTCTCACCGTTCTCGTCTACTACTTTAACGTTGGCAGTTAGCTCTGCTTCATCGTAAGTAACACCTGGGACAGCATTGTTTACTTCTTTAATTTTGTAAACAAAGTCGCCAGCTTGAGAAAATTTCACTTTAGCAAAAGTTACATTGCCTTGAGCATCGTTACTTACAGTTTGAACAACTGAGTTATCAGCTGTGTTGATTAATTGGAATTGGAATTCGCCAGCTTTCAAAGCACGGCCATCTAATTTCTTGGTCACTTTGAAAATCACTTCGTCTGAACGGCTAGCTGATGCGCCACCCTCAGTAGTGGTTAGTGGAGCAAATCCCTCAACATTATGAACTTCTTTAGCAGTTTTTACAACGATAGCGTTGAATACTTTTTTAGTTGCGTTGTCAACTGGACTTGTTAATTTTGTAGAATAACGCAAGTACAAGCCACGACCACTCAAATCACCATTTTCTGGCGTAACCGCGAAGTGGTTTTTGTCTGTTACTTTGACACCTGCACTATCAAGGGCTGGGTGACCTTCTTCCTTACCCCATTCAGTAAAGTAGTAACCTGTTACTTCGCCAACTAATTCTTGACCTTCTGGAATAGTGTCAGCAATGCTTACGCCCGTTACGTCCTTAGCGGCCAAACGGTTAACCAACACTTGCCATCTGATCATGCTTGGGTCGTCTTTATCTTGAACGCCCCACTTGAAGTACCCAGTGGAATCTTCCATCGGTACAATACGGGTAAGTGTATAAGAGCCGGCGCCAGGTAACGTCATAGTTACTGTCTCATCAACCGCAACAGATTCAGCCCATACTGCTGTGAACAAAGCACTGACAGTACGACTTTCGTTCATGAAGCGATAGTAGGCTTCGTTAGTGATTGTAATAGTTGCGGTGTTAGTAGCTGGATCAGTAGTCAACGTAGCAACTGTCGTACCGTTAGCTGCTTTAATTTCTTTTGGTTCAGTTTTCTCTACCGCCAATTGTGCTGGCACTTGGTAGACAAAAGTATCACCATTTTTTACTGTTGCTGAATCCGGAATTTGGTAAGTTGGCTTAATATAGAATTTACCCTCACCATACTTAGCCCCATCCACAACTGGGTTGTTATTAATCAAGAACTCAGTTGATACCAACTGCGCCGCTTGACTGGCTGATGTTGCGGCTGCTTCTGGATTAGCTGCCGGCTGGTTCTCACTAGGACTTGCTGGTGCTGCTACCCCACCTGCGTTGTCACTAGTACTTGATTCTGATGCAACCGCGGGTGCCGCTGTCGCTGGCTCTGCGCCTGCAGGCGCTTCTTGAGCTAATGCATTGATCGGTCCGACAAAAATGCTCAGAACCATTAAGAGTGAAATAAGCAAGTTAAAAAACTTACGCTTATCCATAAAAATTTCCCCTCCTTAGTTTCGGGTGCCACTATCTTTTGCGCTACTAAATAGCACCCTAATTTTCTGGATATCGGCAATTTAATACCATATATAGTATATCACACCACTTGCTATTTGTACAGTTCTTTTAGTGGAATCAAGTTTAACACCTAATTTCCAAACTTAATTGAAGATAATTTTTGCTAATTATTGATACTATTGATTGGATTTGACCAGTCATTTGCCCAAAAAAGCCCATAATATCGTTTTTTTGTAGTGACAATTTCAGATGAATATTGTATACTATAGTCTGGAGGTCGGACCTCCGCTAGGATAATTAGTAATTTTCCTAGAGCTTACTGATTTATTTTCAAATTAGACTTCCCCTCTATATTTAGAAAATAACTCTGACGGCCTACTATTTTCTGGATAATATAGTAATAGTCGTCCATCCTATTTTTTATAGGATCTGGCTAGGGAGCTAGCCGCTACTTAATGCTCCCTAGGACAAAGAGGCTGAATTCTACCATTCAGCCTCTTTTTTTGATAGAGAAAAGCCCCAGAGTTTATAAACTCTGGGGCTTTTCTGCATACTTTAGGCTTTGCCAACTACTAATAAAGTAGCCTAAGATCTTGCTTTTTTGTCAAGAAGGAGAACTGCAATTGCGCCCATTACCATCATGCTAGCCAAAGCAGTCAACCAAACAACTTCAGCTTCACCGGTCTTAGGTAATTTTTTCTCTTCTTTCACTGGTTTGTAAGTGTTCTTAAAGACAATAGATTTGGCACTATCCACTTTTGCTTGGAACTTGCCTTCGCTGTCCTTACTTACAGTTACAGAAACCTCATGAACAGTTTTGTCATAAGTGATTTCTTTGTCGCCCAAGTCTTTTTCTACGACTTTGTAAGTAAAGGTACCTTCACTTGGGTTTGTGATGGTATGTTCCAAATGAATCTTACCTGATGCATCGTTTTTAGCGGTAGCAACCAGGTTGCCATTTGAATCGAGGAGATTGAATTGGAATTCATCTGCCTTCATTTCACGGCCTTCCAATTCTTTCATAGCGTCTACGCTGAAGCTTGGTTGCCCTGGATCTACTGCCTTATAGGTGTTAGTGAAGGTAGCATCGTGAGTGTAAGTAACTGAAGGGGTTAATTGTGCTTGGTTATCAACCACTTCAACAGTTGCTTCTACTACTTTGGTATCGTAAGTAACGTTCTTCAAGCCGTTATTCACTTCTTGAATACGATACTTTCTAGTCCCTACTTTGCTATAAGTTTGTTCTTCGAAGGTTACATTGCCCTCTGCGTCGTTCTTAGCACTTGCCAACTTAGTGCCTTGTTCGTCTAATAATTCGAACTCGAACTCGCCTGCTTCTAAAGCACGACCTTCTAAAACTTTCTTAACGCTTAATGCTTGCTTGGTTGAAGCTGCTGCGTAACGGTTAGTAAAGACTGGCTCTTGTTCATAGCTTGGTGTCGCTACTAATTGGCCATTGTCGTCTTTGACCTCAACAGTTACTTTCACTTCTTTAGCGTCATAAGTAACACCTTTAGCATCGCCTGAAACTTCTGCGATAGTGTAAGTGTAAGTCCCAACTGCTGAATAAGTAATTGGTTCAAAGCTTACCTTACCTGTCGCATCGTTAGCGACACGTTGTAGTTCTTTGCCGTCAGCGTCTTTCAAGACGAAGTTAAATTCGTTAGCTTGAAGCGCGCGACCTTCCATGCGTTTAGTTGCCATAAGGGTAACATTTTGATCCAATGGCTTGTAGCTGTTGGTGAATGTTAATTCCTTATCTGGCGTTACAGTTGCTTCTAATTGACCCGCAAGGTTATCTGTTACACGGACGTGTACCAAGATATTGCTTGAGTCATAGGTCATCCCTTTATCATTAGCGTCTAGTTTTTCACGAACAGAGTAAGTGTAGGCACCAGCGCTTGAGAGACTTTGTGCCTTGAAGGTAACATCCCCATTTGCATCGTTCTTAGCAGTGTCAACAACTTTGTTGGTTGAAGCATCTACTAATTCGAAGGTGAAGGCATTAGCTACTAACGCTTTACCTTTCAAGACTTTCTTAGCTTTGATGGTGACATCAGCAGCGGCTGCTTTATAAGCATTGGTAATGGTTTGCCCGTCTGGGTATTCTACCGTAGCTTCTAATTGGCCGGCATTGTCAGTTACTTTTACGGTTACGTTCAATACTTGAGTGCTGTAAGTCACCCCAGCAACATTCCCCGCTTGCTCCTTAACCGTGTACTTATAAGTACCTGGTTTGGTGTAAGTAATCGCGTCGAAGGCTACACTACCGTTCTCAGCGTTGACTTTAGTTTGCGCTGCACTTGTAGCTCCTTCTTCGATTAAGTCGAAGCTGAATTCGCCTGCCTTTTGTGGACGGCCAGTTAAGGCTTTTGTCACACTAATAGCTGCACTTGTTGATAAAGCTTGATAGTTGTTAGTAAACGAAGCTGGCGTAGCATAAGTTTCAGTTGCTACCAATTCCCCTTGGCCGTTGTCAGTTACCGCTACGGTAACTTCAACATTCTTACCGTCATAGGTATAACCCTTAGAACCATCATTCTTCTCACGAATAATGTAAGTGTGGTTCCCTACTTCTGTATAAGTTTCAGCTGGGAAGGTTACAGTCCCGTCTGCCTTATTCTTAGCGGTTTGAACTACTTGGTCAGTAGCTTTGTTAACCAACTCGAAGGTGAATTGGTCATCTGCTAAGTTAGCACCTGTCAGCGCCTTGCTAGCTTTCAAGACTTTGCTTACTGACGCTGCTTGGTAAGTGTTAGAAATTTCTTGCCCATCTGGGTATTCTACCGTAGCTTCTAATTGACCTGCCTTATCTGTGACAGTAACTTTAACCTTGTAGGCCTTCTCATCGTAAGTAATCCCACCAAGCTTACCATTTTGTTCTTTAACAGTGTATTCATAGACACCTGCTTGCGTATAAGTAATTGGATCGAAATTAACGGTCCCGTTCTCATCCGCAGTTGCTTTAGTTTGGTTGTCTTTTGCTTCTGGCGCAGTCAAGTCGAAACTGAACTCGCCAGCCTTTTGAGCACGACCGGTCAACTTCTTAGTGAAGCTGAAGGCTGCAGTCGTTGATAAAGCTTGGTAGTTGTTAGTAAACTCAGCTGGAGTAGCATAAGTTTCAGTCGCTACCAATTGACCTTGGCCGTTGTCAGTAACTGCTACGGTTACTTCTGGAGCCTTAGTATCATAGGTATAACCCTTAGCGCCGTCATTCTTCTCACGAATAATGTAAGTGTAGTTACCTACAGCTGTATAGGTTTCAGCTGGGAAGGTTACAGTCCCGTCTGCCTTGCTCTTAGCAGTTTGGGCAACTTGACCTGTTTCCTTGTTAACCAACTCGAAAGTGAATTGGTCATCTGCTAAGTTTTTACCAGTCAAGGCTTTAGTTGCCTTTAAGACTTTGCTTACTGATCCCGCTTGGTAAACGTTAGTAATCTCTTGACCATCTGGGTATTCTACCGCAGCTTCTAATTGACCTGCCTTATCTGTGACAGTAACTTTAATGCGGTAAGTCTTATCGTCATAAGTGACCCCACCAAGCTTACCATTTTGTTCTTTAACAGTGTATTCATAGACGCCTGTTTGCGTATAAGTGATTGGGTCGAAATTAACGGTCCCGTTCTCATCCGCAGTTGCTTTAGTTTGGTTGTCTTTTGCTTCTGGAGCAGTTAAGTCAAAGCTAAACTCACCCGCTACTTGTGCACGACCAGTCAACTTCTTAGTGAAGCTGAAGCTTGCAGTCGTTGATAAAGCTTGGTAGTTGTTAGAGAACTCAGCTGGTGTAGCGTAAGTCTCAGTTGCCACTAATTGACCTTGGCCGTTGTCGGTAACTGCTACCGTTACTTCAACCGTCTTATCGTCATAGGTATAACCCTTAGAACCATCATTCTTCTCACGGATGATGTAAGTGTGGTTACCTACTTCTGTATAAGTTTCAGCTGGGAAGGTTACAGTCCCGTCTGCCTTATTCTTAGCGGTTTGAACTACTTGGTCAGTAGCTTTGTTAACCAACTCGAAGGTGAATTGGTCATCTGCTAAGTTAGCACCTGTCAGCGCCTTGCTAGCTTTCAAGACTTTGCTTACTGACGCTGCTTGGTAAGTGTTAGAAATTTCTTGCCCATCTGGGTATTCTACCGTAGCTTCTAATTGACCTGCCTTATCTGTGACAGTAACTTTAACCTTGTAGGCCTTCTCATCGTAAGTAATCCCACCAAGCTTACCATTTTGTTCTTTAACAGTGTATTCATAGACACCTGCTTGCGTATAAGTAATTGGATCGAAATTAACGGTCCCGTTCTCATCCGCAGTTGCTTTAGTTTGGTTGTCTTTTGCTTCTGGCGCAGTCAAGTCGAAACTGAACTCGCCAGCCTTTTGAGCACGACCGGTCAACTTCTTAGTGAAGCTGAAGGCTGCAGTCGTTGATAAAGCTTGGTAGTTGTTAGTAAACTCAGCTGGAGTAGCATAAGTTTCAGTCGCTACCAATTGACCTTGGCCGTTGTCAGTAACTGCTACGGTTACTTCTGGAGCCTTAGTATCATAGGTATAACCCTTAGCGCCGTCATTCTTCTCACGAATAATGTAAGTGTAGTTACCTACAGCTGTATAGGTTTCAGCTGGGAAGGTTACGGTCCCGTCTGCCTTGCTCTTAGCAGTTTGGGCAACTTGACCTGTTTCCTTGTTTACCAACTCGAAAGTGAATTGGTCGTCTACTAGGTTAGCACCTACCAAGGCTTTAGTTGCCTTCAAGACCTTAGTGACTGAAGCTGCCTTATAAGTGTTGGTAAAGCCAGGCTTAGTATAGGTAACGGCTGCAGTCTTAGCCCCACCATTATCGGTTACCGTAACAGTCGCTGTAATGATGTTCTTGTCATAGGTAACACCTGGCAAGTTGTTGTTAACTTCGCGAATCTTATAAGTAAAGTTCCCCGCTGTACGGAACTTCATCTTCTTAAACTTAACAACACCGTTCTCATCGTTAGTAGCAGTTGCTACTACCTGATTGCTACTGTCAACTAATTCAAAGCTGAACTCACCTTGATTCAATGAACGTCCATTCAATGTCTTGTTCACTTCAAAGATAATCTCATCAGGACGAGCCCCTGTCCCGACCCCATCAGTGGTAGTCAAGGCAGCAAAACCATTAACGTCTTCACTATGTGTAGCGGAAGTAAATGTATAATTGTTGAAGACTTTTTTAGTTACTAAGTCAACAGGCGCAGTGATACGGGTTTGGAAGATGATTAACAAACCACGCCCATCTAGGCTCCCACCATTGCTTGGCGTAATGGTGAAGTGGTTGTCATCTTCAATGTTAACTTCGCCGCCCGTATAAGCCACACGGCCACCGGCTGTCCCACCGTTTTGAGCCGCTTCCCAGTCAGTAAAGTAGTAACCACTAAATGAATCAGGTACAACTTCTTGACCCTCTGGAATCGTATCTCTCACCATAGCGTTGACTATACCTGGTTTAGCATAACGGTTAATACGAATACGCCAGTTAACCAACTCAGGGTTGTCCCGGTCTTGGTTCCCCCATTTAGTATAACCCGTTGGGTCTACGTCAGGTACGATACGCATTAACTTGTATTCGCCAGCACCTGGCAAATCGAAAGTCTGCTCGATGTTCTTAGGTGTGCTATCAGCCCATACCGCCGTGAAGAGTGCTGTCAATGATTTGTTCTCATTCAGATGAGCATAGTACTCTGCGTTGGTGATTGTGATGGTGGCTGTATTATTCGCTGGGTTAGTTGTTAAAGATGCAACAGTTGTGACATTGTCCCCCGCTTTAATTTCAACCGGACCACTTTGTTCCACTCGGAAGACACTTGGCACTGTATAGGTCAAGGTGTCGCCATTTTGGAGTGTAGCGTTATCCGCAAATTTATAGGTTGGGATAATGTAGAATTTCCCTTCCCCATATTTACCAGGGTTTTGGACTGGGTTGTTATTAATCTTGAAGTCCGTTGTCATGGTATATTGCGCTTCTTGAATCGGCGCTTGTGGATAGTGCTGAGTTGCCTCAGCTTCATCAGTTTTCCCTGAGTCTTGACCATCCGCATTGGGCTTAGCCGCCCGATCCTCCTCTGCTGCCGGCTGGGCCGCTTGCCCACCATCAGCTTCTTGTCCCCCTGTCTCTTTGGCTTCTTGCGTTTGCTCAGTAGCAGGTGTTGCTACACCAGCATTCGCTTCTTGCGCAAAGGTAGATAGCGGGCTAATAAAAACTTGCAGCACTAATAAGAGTGCGATTAGCAAGTTCGCTAGCTTCTGCTTTTTCACTTTGCTTCCCCTCTCTCACGCTACAAAAGCCAGGCCTACCGCTACATATGCCCTGACTTTCTTAACGCTTGATATTGTGTATATTACTATACCAAGACTATTTTATCACACTCAATCACAAAAGAAAAGTTTCATTTCCTCTCTATCTCATAAAATCGAAATGTCATTACAAATCGATAACATCTGTCCCTTCCCTAACATAAGAAAAACGCGTGAGAATCGCCTATATCTGGCGAAACTCACACGTTTCCTTCTATTATATATACCCTATTCTGGTCCTAGTGAATCAGGGACCAACTTAGGTATGTATATGTGCATGCTTAGTCATGCGTCTCATCTTTGCGACTAGCTGTTGATTCTGTTCCCTGAGCACTCGATACTGACGAAGCCTGATTGGCAGCCTCCGCTGGCATCACTGGCACGACCGTCTCTTCTCTGGTGTAAACCAACTCGTAAGTCTCCGCTTCTTCATAGACATTAATACCGTCTAGCGTCTCCCCATTCTTGCGTAGGTAGCTATACTTGTAGTTAGCAACCGTCACTGGTTTTGGAATGACGTAACGATTTGGCCACGCACTTAAAGTCGTTGGCTCGTGAATCTCCTGGCCATCCTCCGTGACATGCCGCAAGGTGATAACCGTCTTCTCTTCATAACTTGGAACTCGGTAATGTAATTTTACGACGATTGGTTTATCGCCAACTGTCCCAGATAGCGGATCATCACTGTAGTCGTACACAAGCCAGCTCCATAAATTCTCTTCAGGTGTTACCGTGTATGGCTCACCTTGGGTGACGGTACGTTCCTCTAGATGAACTCGCACTGGGAAGCCTTCGATAGAATCATCGTTATAGTATTCAATGTACAGCTTCGTTACTCGGCGATAGACAAAGACTATTTCAAAGTCATGATCAGGTACCGTGCCCTGGGCATTCTCTGGAACGGACGTCAGTTCATAGTCAGGAAAGTCACCCTGAGTTTCCTTCTCATACTCTGTTCCAACCTCTACCCTATCTGTCCTTGTTTGCGCCAACTCTTCACCTGACACGGTTACATGTTTAACAGTTTTTGTCACTCGATGAATTGGATTGTAGTAGTAATCGATATAGACTGTCTCAGGATCTTCGCTACTAAAGGTATGGTAAGCATAATTGGTGTTTTTTCGTACCATCCGATAATTATCTGCATTAAACTCCCCTTCTTCACGAATGGCAGGTTCAAATTCAGACCTGAAAGGCTTACCCTCTAATGCTACATGCTCGATTAATTTTATAACCTCTCCCGTTTTGTCATTAATGTATCGCACGATAACTCGATGCTTAGGATTAGAATTATAGACGAAGGTTACAATCGTTTCTTCCGCCTCTAAGAAGCCAGACGCTTGTCCTTGAGTGTGGCTGTAGACATAGCCAGGAACAGGATTAGGCACTAAGTAGTAAGGGGTCTCAGCATGCCCTTTCACCGTTTCGCTTCCAATCTCATGCCCTTCTTCATCGACATAGCGCGCTGTTGCTGTATGGAACTTGTCGAAATGTCGATAAGTTAGGGTGATGGTGGTATCTTCATTGAAAGTAGCAAACAAAGACTGTCCTGTTCTCTTCAGAGCATACTGTTGTTGAGAAAGATCCGCTGGTCGGATGGTAGTCTCTACTCCCATAGGTACTTCAATATGTTTCTGATATTCAGCAACATATTGGTCAAGGTCTTGTCCTGCCTCATCTACATACTTCAAGGTGACGGTTGCGGTAGTTCGTTTATATCTCAAATTGACAACTTTTGGACTGTCTTCAAATTGACCTTTGAACTCACTTTCATCACTAGCAAGCTCGTATTTTTTGTCGCCCTTGGAGATATAGTGCTTGGAACTTAGATCATATGTTTCCCCAACTAAACCATCGTGTATCTCACTAACTTCGAGCTTTTCGCCAGCCTCGTCCAAGAAGTTAACTCGGATGATCCCTGGCAGAATCCGACGACGGTAGTAAACCTCTACTTCCCCACGCCCATCTCTAGAATTTCTAATTTCAAATACACTAGGTTGAGACCTCAAGTTGTCATAGTTCACGTCATGACCTAGGAAATCATAGAGGTCAGGATAAGGATTCCGAGGTATCAAAGTAGAAATAGGCATTCCCACTGTCCCCGAGATAGTAAACTGTCTATCTGTTTGCCGAGGATCTTCTCGGAGAGTATTTCCTACTTTTCCAAATAACTCCAGTCCTGGGGCCGTTGCTTGATAATAGTAGATGACGTGTTTTTCATAGCCAGCATATTTACCTGTTACCTCTCCTTGGACACCGACATATCGATAGTATTCAATATTCTTCTTCTCCGTCACATATTGCGTCCCGACCGCCCCATGTAAGATGACACGCTCGGCTAGATAATTCCCTCTGTCATCTACATAATCTACGATTACCTTACCCGGATCTGGATAAACAGAGCGATAGACATAAGTGACAACCTGATCTTCTAGTTGATAAGTCCCGGTCGTATTCCCTAGAACCGTGAGGAAAGTAAAGTTATCAAACTGCTTCTGCTCTGTCTGATATGGTGTGCCAAAAGGTTTATAGCTACGAATTGGTGGGGCTAAGTCTTCGTTAGCCTCATCCACATAACGCACAATCAAAGTGCCTTCTTTATCTTTAGTGATATTCACTACTCTATAAATATAAGTAACCACTTGTTCTTGCTCACTATACTGGCCGAATTCTTCACCGTTAACTTGGACGAATACGTAATTGTTGAATTCTTTTTGACGAGTATAGTAGTTCTTACCCAGCTCGCCTTTCATCACAATTTCCGGGATGAGTAGCATTCCTTGGTCATCCTGATAACGTACCCGCACAATCCCTGGCAACTCCTGGTCAGTGCCTTTGCGATAGACATAAGTCACCGTCTGAGTTTCTAGGCTATAGTTACCTGTCTCAGCACCATCGACATGATCGAAGACATAACCTTCGATTTCCTTTTTCTCTGTGCTATAGGCAGTATCTACCTGACCAGAGAGATTAATGCTTGGCCAAATGCTATGCCCATCCGTATCTTGGTAATTCACCTTAACATAGCCAATTGACTTCCGATAGACATAGGTAATCGTTTGTGCCTCTTCTGTATAGAAGCCCATCTCTGGCCCATCAACTCGAACGAGTTCATAGTTGTCAAAGCTTCTCGCCTTTTCTTGATAAGGTAGTCCCACATAGTCTGTCAGATACTTCGGCTGTGCAAGTTCTTCACCCGCTTCATCTTCATACTTGACAGTCAAATCTCCTCGAAGTCTTTCATAATAGTAGATAACCTTCTGAGGCTCTTCGGTTATTTGCCCCTCTGTTTCACCGTCAACTCTAGTAAAACGATGATTTGCGAAGTGTTTCTGAGTGGTAGTATAGTAATCACCAACGGCCCCTTTGATTTCTTCAGCTGGTCCTAAATCAACATCAGCCTCGTTGCGGTAATAAACAATTACTTTAGAGGTCACGACTCTTGCAATCCGGCGATAAACAAAGTCCACCCTTTGAGTCTGGCCTGAGATATACTTCCCTTTTTTCTCACCCTCGGTACGAATGAGAATATAGTTTTCAATATCTAATGTATCGAATTCATAGGATGCGCCTGGTCGTCCATCAGTATAGACACTTGGCTTAAGCTCTTTGCCATTTTCATCGACATACTTTGCATTCGCATACCCCCAGCCACTTTCTTCCTTCTTATATTCTTTAGTTGAGTATAAGAGAATGACGACCTGTGTCCCTTCTTGGTAAGTGACACGAGGAGGATATCCTTCCCACCCTTGATAGAAGTAGTTTTCAAATTTTTTGATTTCGATCGGGGCATCAGTCCCCACATATCCTGTTGTCACGACATCAGGATGTAGGGTTTCACCCTTGACGGTCTTATATCGTACAACGACTTTCCCTCGAGCCTTGGTTCGAGGACTAGCATAGACATAGGTGACATAATGTTTTTGGCTAGCATAGGTCCCTTGGGTCTCCCCAGACACATAAGATAGACGATAGCCTTCAACTGCCTTCTCTTCAGTCTGGTAGCTATCTCCCAGTAACCCTGCCATATCCACTGGAGGAAGCAAATCATCGTTTGTCTCATCAACATAGCGGACATTTACTGCACCATTATTTGGCGGTAAATTGGCTGGTTGATAGACAAACTTAACGGTCTTGGCTTCCGTTGCGAATGTCCCTTGGCGATCTCCCTCAACTCTCAAGAAGTTATATTCTCTCACTTCTTTCTGAGTAGCTGTATAGGCAGTGTCTACTTCGCCTTCTAAGGTCTCGGCATCAGCCACAGGCTGATCCGCTTCGTCCACATATAAGACATTGACTGTTCCGCGTGGTTTTGGAATGGCTTGGTAGATGTACTTAACTTTTTGGATTTCAGCCTTGAAGGTTCCGGTCTCTGAGCCGTCTACGCGTAGGAAGTTATAACCTGTTACTTCCTTCTTCTGCGCCGTGTAGGCTGCGTCTACTTCACCTTCCAAAGTCTCAGGATCTGCTACTTGCGCATCTTGCTCGTCTACGTAGGTGACATTAACTGTACCACGTGGCTTCGGAATAGCTTGATAGATGTACTTAACATTCTGAACTTCTGTCTTGAAGGTGCCAGTCGCTGGGCCTTCTACTTGTAGGAAGTTGTAACCTGTGATTTCTTTCTTCTCAGTTGCATAACTTGCATCCACTTCACCTTCTAAGGTAACTGGATCTGCCAACTTAGCGTCCTGATCGTCAACGTAGGTTACGTTGACTGTTCCTCGCGGCTTCGGAATGGCTTGGTAAATATATTTCACGTTTTGGACTTCTGTCTTGAAGGTACCAGTAGCAGGACCCTCTACTCGTAAGAAGTTGTAGCCTGTGATTTCTTTCTTCTCAGTTGTATAACTTGCATCCACTTCACCTTCTAAGGTAACTGGATCTGCCAATTTGGCGTCTTGCTCGTCAACGTAAGTCACATTCACTGTGCCGCGTGGTTTCGGAATGGCTTGGTAGATATACTTGACGTTTTGGGCTTCTGTCTTGAAGGTGCCTGTTTCTGGGCCCTCCACTCGCAAGAAGTTGTAGCCTGCTACTTCTTTCTTCTGGGTCGTGTAGGCTGCGTCTACTTCGCCTTCCAGAGTTTCTGGATCTGCCAATTTGGCGTCTTGCTCGTCAACGTAAGTTACGTTTACTGTTCCTCGCGGTTTTGGAATTGCTTGGTAGATGTACTTAACGTTTTGGACTTCTGCTTTGAAAGTGCCAGTCTCTGGACCTTCTACTCGTAAGAAGTTATAGCCTGTGATTTCTTTCTTCTCAGTTGTATAACTTGCATCCACTTCACCTTCTAAGGTAACTGGATCTGCCAACTGAGCGTCTTGCTCGTCTACGTAAGTCACATTCACTGTTCCGCGTGGTTTTGGAATTGCTTGGTAGATGTACTTGACATTCTGAACTTCTATCTTGAAGGTGCCAGTCTCTGAACCCTCCACTCGCAAGAAGTTATAGCCAGATACTTCTTTCTTCTGGGCCGTGTAGGCTGCATCCACTTCGCCCTCCAAAGTTTCTGGATTTGCTACTTGCTCATCTTGCTCGTCTACGTAAGTGACATTCACTGTTCCTCGCGGCTTCGGAATGGCTTGGTAGATGTACTTGACGTTTTGGGCTTCTGTCTTGAAGGTGCCTGTTTCTGGGCCCTCTACTCGCAAGAAGTTATAACCAGATACTTCCTTCTTCTGCGCCGTGTAGGCTGCGTCCACTTCGCCCTCCAAAGTTTCTGGATCTGCTACTTGCGCATCTTGCTCGTCTACGTAAGTGACATTCACTGTTCCTCGCGGCTTCGGAGTGGCTTGGTAGATGTACTTAACTTTTTGGATCTCAGCCTTGAAGGTTCCGGTCTCTGAGCCGTCTACGCGTAGGAAGTTATAACCTGTTACTTCCTTCTTCTGCGCCGTGTAGGCTGCGTCCACTTCACCTTCCAAAGTCTCAGGATCTGCTACTTGCGCATCTTGCTCATCCACGTAAGTCACAAGAACTGTTCCTCGCGGCTTCGGAATGGCTTGATAGATGTACTTAACGTTCTGAACTTCGGACTTGAAGGTACCAGTAGCAGGACCCTCTACTCGTAAGAAGTTGTAACCTGTGATTTCTTTCTTCTCAGTTGTATAGGCCGTATCCACTTCGCCTTCTAAAGTGACCGGATCTGCTACTTGCGCATCTTGCTCATCCACGTAAGTCACAAGAACTGTTCCTCGCGGCTTCGGAATGGCTTGATAGATGTACTTAACGTTCTGAACTTCGGACTTGAAGGTACCAGTAGCAGGACCCTCTACTCGTAAGAAGTTGTAACCTGTGATTTCTTTCTTCTCAGTAGCATAAGTTGCATCCACTTCACCCTCTAAAGTGACCGGATCTGCCAATTTGGTGTCTTGCTCGTCAACGTAAGTGACATTAACCGTTCCGCGTGGTTTCGGAATGGCTTGATAGATGTACTTAACGTTTTGGACTTCTGCTTTGAAAGTGCCTGTCTCTGGACCATCCGCTCGCAGGAAGTTATAACCTGAAATTTCTTTCTTCTCAGCTGTATAGGCTGCGTCCACTTCACCTTCTAAGGTGACTGAATCTGCCAATTTAGCATCTTGCTCGTCTACGTAAGTCACAAGAACTGTTCCACGTGGTTTCGGAATGGCTTGGTAGATATACTTGACGTTTTGGGCTTCTGATTTGAAAGTGCCAGTCTCTGGACCTTCTACTCGTAAGAAGTTATAACCTGAAATTTCTTTCTTCTCGGCTGTATAGGCTGCGTCCACTTCGCCTTCCAAGGTAACTGGATCTGACAATTTTGCGTCTTGTTCGTCCACGTAAGTTACATTCACTGTTCCGCGTGGTTTTGGAATTACTTGGTAGATGTACTTAACATTTTGAACTTCTGTCTTGAAGGTACCAGTTTCTGGACCCTCCACTCGCAGGAAGTTGTAACCTGTGATTTCTTTCTTTTCAGCAACATAAGTTGCATCCACTTCACCTTCTAAAGTGACCGGATCTGCCAATTTGGCGTCTTGCTCGTCCACGTAAGTTACATTCACTGTTCCACGTGGTTTTGGAATGGCTTGGTAGATATACTTGACGTTTTGGGCTTCTACTTTGAAAGTACCTGTCTCTGGGCCTTCCACTCGCAAGAAGTTATAGCCAGATACTTCTTTCTTCTGGGCCACGTAGGCTGCGTCCACTTCGCCTTCCAAAGTTTCTGGATCTGCCAATTTAGCATCTTGCTCGTCAACGTAAGTCACATTCACTGTTCCGCGTGGTTTTGGAATGGCTTGGTAGATGTACTTAACATTCTGAACTTCGGACTTGAAGGTGCCAGTAGCAGGACCCTCTACTCGTAAGAAGTTGTAACCTGTGATTTCTTTCTTCTCAGTAGCATAAGTTGCATCCACTTCACCCTCTAAAGTGACCGGATCTGCCAATTTGGTGTCTTGCTCGTCAACGTAAGTGACATTAACCGTTCCGCGTGGTTTCGGAATGGCTTGATAGATGTACTTAACGTTTTGGACTTCTGCTTTGAAAGTGCCTGTCTCTGGACCATCCGCTCGCAGGAAGTTATAACCTGAAATTTCTTTCTTCTCAGCTGTATAGGCTGCGTCCACTTCACCTTCTAAGGTGACTGAATCTGCCAATTTAGCATCTTGCTCGTCTACGTAAGTCACAAGAACTGTTCCGCGTGGTTTTGGAATTGCTTGGTAGATATACTTGACGTTTTGGGCTTCTACTTTGAAAGCACCTGTCTCTGGGCCTTCCACTCGCAAGAAGTTGTAGCCTGTGATTTCTTTCTTCTCAGTTGCGTAGGCGGCATCCACTTCACCTTCTAAGGTAACTGGATCTGCCAATTTTGCGTCTTGCTCGTCCACGTAAGTTACGTTTACCGTTCCACGTGGTTTTGGAATTGCTTGGTAGATGTACTTAACGTTTTGGACTTCTGTCTTGAAGGTGCCAGTTTCTGGACCTTCTACTCGTAAGAAGTTATAACCTGTGATTTCTTTCTTCTCAGTTGTATAACTTGCGTCCACTTCGCCTTCCAAGGTAACTGGGTCGGACAATTTTGCGTCTTGCTCGTCTACGTATGTAACATTCACCGTTCCGCGTGGTTTCGGAATGGCTTGGTAGATGTACTTAACATTCTGAACTTCGGACTTGAAGGTGCCAGTAACTGGGCCTTCCACTCGCAAGAAGTTATAGCCTGTGATTTCTTTCTTCTCAGTTGTATAACTTGCATCCACTTCACCTTCTAAGGTAACTGGATCTGCCAACTGAGCGTCTTTCTCATCAACGTAAGTTACTTGGACGCGTCCAGATTCCTTAGCTGAGGATTGTGATTCTTTTGGTGTATAGATGAAGGTCGTGACTTGTGGTTCGGTTTGGTACTGACCAGAAATCTTCCCTTCAATACGTGCAAGCTCGTAACCTTGGAAAGTTTTCTCTTCTAATGTAAAGTCACTTCCCACGGTACCGGTTGTTACGAGATCGTCTGCTAATTTGTCTTGCTTCTCGGTTAGATAACGAGCTGTTACGGTACCTTCTACTTTTGGCTTGTTAGAGCTTGTGTGGATATAACCGACATAAGTGAAGCCATCGATTTTAGGCGGCGTATATTGATAAGTTTGCCCCTTGGTTACCGTCTGGGTCTCGCTAGCGCGCAAATAATTCATTTGCGCCAGAGCACCACGACCAGCGCCTAAACCGGATAAACCGATAACTAATAGCAACCAGAATTTCCAAGAGCCGTTTTGCTTACGGAAAGACCATGCTAGCAGTGTCCCTAGAATCAATAGGAGTGCACTAATGAGCCACTGCAGGATGACCGCATTCAACTCACCCGTCTTAGGAAGTGAGCCTGGGTTTTGCGGTTTGGATGGTTCTGGGTCTCCAGGTACAGAAGAAGATTCTGATGAACTGGAACTCTGGGAATCGGACTCTGACGAGCTAGACGATTCGGAACTCTCGGAATCTGATGAGCTGGAGGACTCAGATTCTGAGGAAGAGGAGCTCTCGGACTCTGAAGAGGACGAACTCTCAGATTCAGAGGACTCTTCCGATGATGCTGAAGATTCATCGGATTGACTAGGTGGTTGAGGTTTTGAGCTTGCATCTTGCTCATAAACCAATTGATAATCCGCCACATCTGTTGTCGCCGTACCAGTCGGATTCTCTTTCACCACTTGCTGGAGTTGTTCAGGTGTAAGATCCGCCTGATTGACGAAATGATAATTTACAGTGGTCTGTTCTCCCTGAGAAAAGACTTGTAATATTTGTGTGGGGAACGCTAAACAGAAGATAGCGCTGAGCGCAAGGGCTCTTTGGGTTTTGTGACGCATGCCGGTAATTCCTTTCAATATTTGTCCATTGTCTATTTAACTAGATTTATAGGCGAAAGTCAATCTAATTGCGCAAAATTCACATGGTTTTTTGTAAATCATATGATATCCTCCGATATATTATTTAAATACATATTTTGCATGATTGTTTGGACATCAAACTAAAAGAATTGCCTAGACATAAGGGGATAAAAGGCGAACGTTACTCCTGATTTTCTGCACAAAAATATGCGACCGAGAAATCTCGATCGCATATTTCATCTATTTCACATCAGTGGTTTGATTAGTTTCTAGCATTCTTGCGAGTAAACAACACAACTACTGCTGCGATTACCAATACAAAACCTAAGCCGATTAGTAAGAATGAGCTAGATTCACCAGTTTTTGGTAATTTCTTCTCTTCTTTCTTCTCTCCTGGCTTGCCTGGGTCATGAGCTGAAGTGTTATCTGCAAGGGTGTTAACGAAGACCACGCCACTTGCATTTTCTTTCTTAGAAACTACTAATTGACCTTGACCGTTGTCAGTAACTTCTACCGTTACTGGGTAAGTCTTTTCATCGTAAGTGATCTCTGACTTATCACCTTTCTTCTGACGAAGAGTGTAAGTGTAAGTACCTGGCGCATCGTATGTCAATGCTGGGAAGGCTACATGACCTTTTTCATCAGTCTTAAGTTCGCTGATGACTTTGCCATCTTTATCAAGTAATTCAATAGTGAAATCACCTGCTTTGATTGGCTGATCTTTGTCGCCTTTTTTGAGGACTGAAGTTGCATCTACAACAACGCTAGTTGGAGCTGCCTTGTAAGTGTTAGAGAAGGCTGCTTCTTTAGCGTAAGTTGCTTTTGCTTCTAATTGACCTTTACCATTGTCTGTAACTGCTACTGCTACATCGAATTCGGTTGAGTCATAAGTGTAGCCTGCTGCGCCTTCATTCTTCTCACGAATCTTGAACTTGTAGTCACCCGCTGCATCGAAGCTTACAGCTTCGAATTCAACAGAACCGTCTGCCTTGTTCTTAGCAGTGCCAACAACTTTACCGTTTTGGTCTACTAATTCGAAAGTGAATTGATCAGCTGCTAAATTAGCACCTGCCAATGTCTTGCTTGCTTTCACTACAACGCTTGCTGCTGCTGCTTTATAAGTGTTAGAGAAAGCTGCTTCTTTAGCGTAAGTTGCTTTTGCTTCTAATTGACCTTTACCGTTGTCTGTAACTGCTACTGCTACATCAAATTCGGTTGCGTCATAAGTGTAGCCTGCTGCGCCTTCATTCTTCTCACGAATAGTGTAAGTGTAGTTGCCTGCTGCATCGAAGCTTACTGCTGGAAACTCAACAGTACCATCTGCTTTGTTCTTAGCGGTTTGAACTACTGAACCAGTAGCTTTGTCTACTAATTCGAAGGTGAATTGATCAGCTGCTAAAGTGCCGCCAGTCAATGTCTTAGTAGCTTTCACTACTAGGCTTGCAGATGCTGCTTTATAAGTGTTAGTGAAGGCTTCACGGTCATAAGTAACTGTGGCAGTCTTAGCACCTGCATTGTTAACTACCTTAACAGTTGCTGTGATTGGGTTTTGGTCATAAGTGACACCTGCCAAAGTGCCTTTTACTTCGCGAATCTTGTAGGTGAAGTCACCTGCATTCTTGAACTTAACTTTCTTGAATTTAACAAGACCGTTTTCGTCGTTCTTAGCTTTTGCAACTACTGAGTTGTCTGCTGAGTTTACTAATTCGAACTCGAATTCTTCAGCTTTCAGAGCACGACCTTCCAATTTCTTGTTAACTTGGAAGATTACTTCGTCAGAACGAGCACCAGTACCGATACCATCGGTAGTTGTCAATGGTGCGAAACCGTCGAAATCTTGCTTATCTGTATCAGAAGAGAAATTTACATGGTTTTTAACACGTTTAGTTACTGGGTCAACCGGTTCAGTGACACGAGTTTGGTAGATTAAGAAGAGACCACGGCCATCTAAGCTACCACCCTTGTTAGGGATAACTGTGAAGTGGTTGTCATCTTCATTTGTAATCGTAGTCCCGTCAAAGGAGTCTACCCGAGTCCCATTTTCCCAGTCACTGAAGTAGTAACCAGTCATTGGGCCAACAAATTCTTGGCCTTCAGGGATAGTGTCTTTGATAACCGCATTAGTTACGCCTGGTTTAGCGTAGCGGTTAATACGAATACGCCAGTCAACCAATTCTGGGTTGTCTTTGTTTTGTACCCCCCACTTGGTGTAACCAGTTGGGTCTTCATCGACAACGATACGTGTCAAGGTGTAAGTCCCAGCACCTGGCATTTCAAAGGTTTGTGGAACATTTTTTGGCACGCTATCCGCCCAAACTGCCGTGAATTGGACAGCAATTCTCTTGTCTTCGTTGAGTTTTGCGTAATAAGCTTCGTTAGTGATAGTGATAGTTGCAGTATTGGTAGCTGGATCTGTTACCAAAGTCCCTACAACTTCGCCCCCAGCGGTAATGTTAGTTGGGCCAGTTTGCTCAACTTTGAAGGTACTTGGCACTGTATAAACAATGGTGTCGCCATTCTTCAAGGTTACGCTGTTTGGAATTTTGTAACTTGGGGCAATATAGAATTTACCTTCCCCGTATTTAGCGTCATTTTTAACCGGGTTAGTGTTAATGGTAAAGCCAGTAGTCAACTCATATTGAGCTGGTTGAACTTGTGCTTGTGGGAAATGTTGTTCTGGCTCTGCCTCTGGATCAGCTGTTGCAGCTGGTTCAGTTTCTTTGGCAGGCGCCTCCTGTTTTTCCTCCCCGTTCTCTGTTGCCGGTTGGACTGCTTCTGTTGCCGCTGGTGCTACTGGTGTTGCCGCATCTTGCGCAAAAGCAGAAAGTGGGCTAACAAAGACTTGTAGAACCATCAGTAAGACAATCAGAAGATTATGTAGCTTACGTTTATTCAATTTATCACTCCTATCCCCTAAATCACACCCTCCCTCTAGACGCTACTTACTCAAGGGAAGACAATGCTTTTTTAGGATGTTTTTATGGCATTTAGTACCAAGTATATTCTATCAAACCGAGATTCATTTGTATAGAGGAAATTGCGATATTTTCAGAATCATTCGCATATTGTTAACAATGTCACGTCATGTCTTTTTTTTTATGACATGCTAAGCAAGCCAACGCCTATTACTAGCGGTTTTCATAGTCTGTGCCATCTAGTATCTGACTTACATAGACCACTAAAAAAGTTGCTTGGGACCGGCGACCAGTTCTAGCATATATGAAGCAATATAAGACGATTCCTATTACTAGCAAGCTACCTAATCCCGCAAACCCACTAGCTGGCCCTAGGCCATTGATGGAAGATGCTGCCATCATTTCTTTCTACTATTATAATATGCAAATCTCTACCTGGGATGATACTGCCAGTAACACATAAAAAAGAGACTAGGAAGTTAGTCCCAGTCTCTCGTTTGACTTATTTACTTATTGTATTGATCAGGCTGATTATAGGTGTAAGTAGCCCTTGATTAGATCTTCTAACTTCTTCATTTCAGTCTTGATGTCCGCATCGTTAACGACGATGTTTTCCAAGGCTAATTCTGAGTCAGCGAAGACTTTAGCAGAACCTTCATAGATTGGAGCCGTAAAGCCGTACTCTAATTCGTCAGATGCTGCCTTAACAAGTGGGTTTTCTTTGACATAGTTAGTCCAGATTTCTGAGTTAGTCCCAGACTTAGTGATTGGTAGGTAACCAGTCTTAGATGCCCAAGTTGCAGTGTTCTCCGCCTTGAGGAGGAAGGACATGAAGGCTACAGCCCCTGCTTTTTCTTCATCAGAAGCATCTTCGAAGACCCCTAAGTCGTTCCCTGCTAAGAGGGTCATTTGCTTGCCTTGACCGAAAGTTGGAACTGGCGCAGTGGTAATGTTGATACCTGATTCTTGCACACCCTTGACTACGTAAGGTAAGCCCGCAGATGAGCCAATGTAGATTGCAGAACCGCCAGCTGCGAATGGACCTGACATGTACTTGTCTTCACCGGCCAAACGTGCTGAACCGTCTTTGACCATGTCTTTGATGAATTGGATAGGTTCGATGGCTTTGTCAGAAGTGAGGTCAACTGTCTTCAAGTCGTCAGAAACCCAAGTTGCGCCGTTTTGGCGAGCCATGGTTTCCACTTCGATAGACAGACCATTTTCCAAACCTAAGGCTGGCTTATCAACGCCTTTTTCTTTGAGGGCAGCTGCTAATTCTTTGACTTCAGCCCAAGTCTTAGGTACTTCTTTACCTGCTTGTTTGAGCATGTCTTGGTTAACGAACATGAGACGTACAGATTTAGAAAATGGTAATGCGTAGATCTTGTCTTCAACGGTTACGCCTTTTAAGAAACCTGGGTAGATGTCCTTCTTAAGTTCTTCAGTGAAGCCATTGTCAGCAGTTAAGAATTCATCTAATGGAGCTAAGAGGCCTTCTGACTTGAAGCCAGAGAAGCTAGATGCAGTTAATTGAGTCATGGTTGGTAGGTCGCCAGAGGCAGCCGCAGCCATCACCCCTTGTTGTAGGGCTTTGTAGTTCCCTTGGCTAGTTTCTTCAACTTCATACTTGTCTTGAGATTCGTTGAAGGCCTTAACGAGTTTGGTTAATTCCTCAGCATGAGGACCGTTCATTGCATGCCAGAAAGTTACTTTAACCTTTTCAGCAGCCTGAGCAGATGGTGCGTAAGCACTGAATGCTAAGACTACTGTGAGTAATAATGCGAAAAGCACTTTGATTTTTTTCACTAGATGTTACCTCCAAATAGTTAATGGGAAAGCATTGAGGGGCTAGCCCTTCAAGCCTGAACGCGAAATACCTTGAATAATGTATTTCTGCAACAATAAGTAAATAATCACCATTGGCAAGATTACCAGGGTCGACGCCGCCATCAAGAGTTCGAATTGGGTGCCGGCTTCAGTGGTAAAGGCTTGGAGTCCAACAGGTAAAGTCCGTAAGTCAGGTGCCGAGTTGGTGACGATCATTGGCCAGAGGAAGGAGTTCCATGAACCGATGACCTTGAGAATCATCACGGCGATAATGGATGATTTAGACAGTGGCACAACCATTTCCCAGAGGAATTGCCAGTCGCTGGCGCCATCCGTCTTGGCAGCATAGTAGAGCTCGTCTGGAATCGTCTGAATGTTTTGCTTCAAGGTGAAAACCGAGAAGACAGAGGCGAACCAAGGAATAATCAAGGCCCAGTAGGTGTTGACTAATTTCCAACTTGACAAGGTCACGAAGTTTGGAATGGTCATCAATTCCCCTGGCACCATCATGGTTGCCAATAAGAGTAAGAAGAGGATGTCTTTACCCCAGAATTTGAGCTTAGCGAAGGCATAAGCTGCTAGGATTGAGGTGAAGAGTTCCCCGGCGGTCGTCACAGTTGTAACAAAGACCGAGTTAAGGAAGTAGCGGCCGAATGGGGCTTTCTCCAGGGCTTGGCCATAGTTAGAGAAGAGCCAGTTCCGTGGTAGCCAAGTTGGCGGTACGGAGATTGCTTCGGACCCTGACTTCAGACTGGTCGCCACCATCCAGTAGAATGGCAGAATCATGACCAGCGCGCCCAAGGTCAAGATGACATAGAGCAGAATTGTTTGAATGCGTTTTGTGCGTGCCATGTCTTAACCTCCCCGCTTCTCGAAGTATTTGTTGCCTATGTTCTGGAAGACGGTAATAACGAGGACAATGGCGAAGAGGATAATCCCGGTCGCAGCTGCCATCCCGTAGTTAAATTGAACATAGAACTGATCGAAGAGATAGTAGACAACGGTCATGGCTGAACCACCTGGTCCAGGACGCCCATTGAAGAGGGCGAAGACTTCATCGAAGACCTTGAAGCCGTTGATGATGCCGACTGTTGACAAGAGGAAGAGGGTTGGTCGTAAGAGCGGTAAGGTAATATTGGTGAATCTCTTCCAGGCGTTGGCCCCATCAACTTGAGCTGCCTTGTAGTAGGTCTCGTTGATGTTACCCAAGCCGACCAGGGTCAGCAGGATATTGAAGCCCAGGCTCTTCCAGATGGCCATGATAATGACGGCCGTCATGGCTGTCTTAGGATCATTAAGCCAGTTGATACGGTCAATCCCTACTAAACCTAAGAGGTAGTTGAGTAGCCCGTACTCTGAGTGATAGAGCCAAGACCAGACCACGGAGATGGCCACCGTTGAGGTAACGAATGGCAAGAAGTAGGCGGTTCGGAAGAGGCCTTTGAGGACTGGAATCTGATTGAGTAAGACCGCAACCGTTACGGAAATTGTGATGGAACAGAGTACCACCCAGAAAACGTAGGTTGCCGTATTTTGTAGCGCTAGGTAGAACTTAGGATCCGCCAGAATCTTCTGGAAGTTATCCAGAGACCAGACCACTGGCTTGTTCTTAGTAATATTCCGCAACTTGTAGTTTTCATAGAAACTCATCATGAAGGAGCGGATAATCGGAATAATGGTGAAGGTTGTCATGAACACCAAGGCCGGCGCTAAATAGAGTAGGGCCTGGAGGCTACTCTTGAGAGTAGGTTTGCGGTTCATCTAGCCCTCACGCTCGCTTTCTGACAGAATGCGACGTTGGTCTTCTTGGAAGAAGAGTAGGCGTTCAGCAGGCACTTGCAAGTAAACTTCTTGGCCTACTTCTAAATCGCCGTCTAAGTTGGAAACGACGAAGCGTTCGCCTTCCCATTCCAAGTGAACGGTAATATCCTTACCTACTGCTTCCACACGGACTACTTTCCCGCGGACTAAGTAGTTATCGGCTGTCCCAGGACGGAAGTGCTCGGAACGGACTCCGATAGTTGCCCAGTTCAATTCTGAGAAGGCACTGTTAGGGTTAAGGGCTGCAGAGCCCTTAGCAAAGGTGTTGATGATTGGTGACCCGATGAAGCGAGCCACGAAGAGGTTGCTAGGTGTTTGGTAGAGGCTGACTGGGTCCGCTACTTGTTGAATCTCGCCTTTTTCCAAGACCATGACACTGTCCGCGATAGACAAAGCTTCTTCTTGGTCGTGGGTAACGAAGACAGTGGTAACCCCTGTCTCTTGTTGGATACGGCGAATTTCTTCACGCATCTCAATCCGGAGGCGAGCATCTAAGTTAGATAAAGGCTCGTCCATAAGTAGGATGGAAGGTGATTTAGCCATAGCCCGGCTGATGGCCACCCGTTGCTGTTGTCCCCCTGACAACTGGCGTGGGTACTTATCTAACTGGTCTTGAATTTGCGTTAATTTTGCCATTTCGATGGCACGTTCGCGGCGCTCAGCTTTTGGCATTTTTTCCATTTTGAGCGGGAACATGATGTTTTCCAAGACCGTCAAGTGTGGATAGAGGGCATAGGATTGGAAGACTAAGCCTACCCGACGCTTAACTGGGTCTAATTTAGTTACATCTTTATCGTCGAAGAAAATCTTACCTGATGTTGCGTTCAGTAACCCTGAAATTAAGTATAATGTTGTAGATTTACCACAGCCAGAAGGTCCTAAGAAGGAAATAAGTTGCTGGCTAGGCAATGTAAAATTAATCCGGTCCAAAACAGTCTTCTGTTCGAACTGCATGGTCACGTCTTCAAATCTAACTTGCACGTTGATTCTCCTCATTTTTATCAGTCTTAATAAGTGCTAGGGAGCTTACAGCTCTAGCGTAAATTATAGCATAAATCGCATCATATTTCCCTCAATTTTTGCGTTTTTCATGCTATTCTAATAAAAGCTTTTTTAGTCAGCTAGGCTCTTAATCTGTTCAGCAGAGTAAGTCGTCTCTAGACTTGGTAACCATGGGGTCAGCCCTAAATCGACTAAGGCTTCCGCATAACGTTCTGGCTTAAAGCTGTGCCATGGCACAACCAGCTTAGCACCTACCACATAGTTGACCAAGCAGAGGTCTTGAGTAGAAGCGTGGCCAGACACATGGCCATGATAGAATTGCCAGCCTGCTTTGACGATGCCTTCCAACCAAGGTTGGTAACGCGCATCATAGGCACCTAACGGCACCCCGTTGGAGTGGATGTAGATACCTTCCGATAGGCTGAAGATATAGTCATGGTGTTGCTCATAATCAACTTGAACGGCGTATTGCGCTGGTGCTGCCTGCACTTGGTCCCAGGTCAAGACATCTTGAGCTGGCAGCTTGCTGTCGCCATCCCAGTTGATGGTTGCCAAGGCTGCCTCTGGCGCCATGTAAGGCCGCAAGAGACGGTAGTAGTTAGGCTCTAAGACCAGAGTCCGTCCTGCACGATTGAGCGCTTGCGCCATATAGACTAGACGTTCAATATTTTGTGGATAGACGTTAAGCGCCACTAACTGATTGCCAGCTTGCTCAACCACTTGGGTAAAGTCCTTGAGGAACTTGGCTTCGTTGCCTGCTGAAATTGAGGCTACGCGAGCAGCCAAGTCCTCTGGCAGTTGCATCCGATCATCGCGTGATCCTGGTTCAAAGCTGAAGGTCGTCCCTTCAACTAAGAAGAGGTCAGGCTGGAAGGCCCGGGCTTTTTGCGCCCAGTGTAAGACGCGTTCTGGATGGAAACCAGTTAAACGGAAGTCACCAGAGTTAACCACCTTAAGGTCTGGCCCGGTGATGAAGATGCTAGCTGCCCCAATGGTGTCATGGTCGCTGACCACAAACTCAATAGTGAAAGGTCCAAATTGGAAAGGTGCCTCTGATTGAACGGCTTGCCAATTAACCTTGAAGTCAGGCAACAAGCCGTCGCTTGCTAGACGTTTGTAGAAGGAAACACTGTCTTCTAGCGCATAGATGGCTAGGTCCTCAGGCAACTGACCGAAGCCCCCAATATGGTCTAGATGGAGGTGTGATAGGCAGACGATGGTCTTAATATCGGTCTCCTCATAGCTTGCTAGGTCACTTGCGCCTAGTTGTTGGCGGGTGTAGAGGCCGTCAATGGCCGGCAGGTGCCCCTTTTCTAGCAGGCTTGAGGTCAAGTCGACTTGCTTCAATTCATCCAAGCTCGCTCCAAATAAGGCGCCAAAATCTGTCAGAATACGGTAGTTACCCGCTTCTAGACTGACAATATTACCACCTATGGTATCAAGTCCTCCCCAAAATCTTACCTGGGTCGTGATTTCTTGTGTCATGTTGTCTGTCTCCTTCATTGCATTTTGTGCCACAGTCCATCATACCACCAAAAGCCCCCCTGTCGCAAGTCTTGGGGAAAGGTTCTCAGGTCAGGAGTGACAACTTGTGATCAGGTCAGCACTCGGTCGCCTGACGCTTAGGAGAATAGCAAAAGCCCCGCCTCCTTCTGGTCAAGGGGCGGGGCTAGGGCTTAACTTAATTTTGCCAGTCCTTAGGACTCCACATGCTACCGTCTAATTGGCCTTCTAGCTGGCGCAGACGGTCTTCTTGTTGTTGGTAGAGGTCGCTAGCGACTTGCAGCAAGGCTTGACTGGGATAGTCAGAAGCCTGTTCCTGCCAGTCCTGGATATAGTCTTGATAGGGATTCATAAGAAGCTAACCCTCCTTATTCAGGGCCTGCAGCTCCTGGATTTCATCTCGATTTTGACTCAAGTCCTCACGGAACTGGTCATAGACTGCTTGGCTTTCAAGCGACAGGGACATGTCCAAGTCGGCTAGTCGATCCAAGACAAAGGTCTGCAAGGCATCGAAGTCATCCACCTTACCCGTCTCAAGGTAGCAGGAGTAGTGAACTAGCAGCTGCTTCTTCTGGGGCTCGGTCAGATAGTGGAACTGATGAACCGGAAAATAAGCCAAGGGCGCTAAACCAAAATGCTTGGCCCAGGCATAATAAGGCGACAAGAGCGAAGACAGGCTAAAGCCTTCCCGGCCCCCGACTTGATAGCGGCTAGCCTTAACGCCTGCAATGACCACCAAGCCCATTTCCATCTGAGCGAGGCGAGGCATGGCGGCCTGCATGGCCTTGGACATATCGAAGACGCTATCCAGCCAGATTTTGAGGATGGCTGGCGCCTGGTACCAGTAGAGTTGGAACTGGAAAATCACCCGGTCATAGCGAGTCAGACGTGCCAATTCCACGCTGGCATCGAAGTTCTGGCCATTGGCCTCATATTCCGCCTGCAAATCGACATAGCTGACCTCAGTCAGGGCCAAACCTGATTGTTGTAAAAATTGTTGGCTACTAGAGCCGGCCACATCAGGGTGGGCCAGATAGACGATGGTCTTAGTCACAACAGACTTCCTTTCTGTAGGGAACTTACTTGTCTTCTGACTTAGCCTTTTTGTTACCAATCAGGAAGCTCCCCAGATTTTTCTTGACTTTGTTTGGAGCTGGCTCTTGGGCCTGTTCTCCGGATTCCGCTGCTTCTAGCGGTAGGCGAATATTGAAGGTCGAACCCTGACCTAGCTCACTTTCGACCCGAATGGTGCCGCCGTGGGCTTCGACTAGGGACTTAACGACTGCTAAACCAATCCCGGATTCACCGAACTTGGTATTCTTACGGGAAATGTCTACCTTGTAGAATCGCTCCCAGATATCTTCAATCTGCTTGGCATCAATCCCAATCCCCTGGTCCATAATGCGGAGCTCGGTAAAGCCTCCGTCTTGGCGCCCCCAGAGGGTGATATCACTATTCTCTGAGAACTGGATGGCATTGGTCACTAGGTTAATGATAATCTGAACCAACCGGTCTCGGTCCCCGTAAATCAGAAGATCCTCAGGCGCATCCAGTACTATGCGGTCGCCCTTTTCTTGGGCCTTAGCGGTTAGCTGGGTCCGAATCTGGCAAAGCAAATCATAGGCCTTGAGCGTCTGCTTGTTAAGGCTAATCTGGTTGGTCCGAATTTTCTCGTAGTCCAGGTTCTCGTTAACTAGACGAATGAGCCGTTGGGTCTCGGTGGCCAGCAATTCTAGGCTACGTTTGCGCTGGGGCTCAGGGAAAATATCATACTGGAGCCCTTCGATGACCCCACTCATGGTAGTCAGCGGCGTCCGCATCTCGTGGGCCGCATCCATCATAAATTGGCGTCTTAAGGTTTCTTGGCGCTTAATCTCTTCGCGAGATTTTGCCAAGGAATCCGTCATGACTTGGAAATCATGGGCCAAGTCACCGAACTCGTCTCGGCTCTTATTACTAATATTAAGCTGAACATCATAGTTGCCCGCCGTAATCTGGCGAGTGGCTTGTTGCAAGCGCCGAATCTTGCGAGTCTGGAAGAGGGCATAGGCCACACTGATCCCCAAACCAATGGCGGTTGCAATCCCGAAGGAGAAGATAATATTGTTGTAGACTTCTTGCTGACGAGTCTCCAGGTTCTCAATCGGCTCGCTCAGGCTGATAAAACCGGCCGGAAATTGGGCACTGTCGCTAGCCTGGCGGTTGAGCGGCAAATAGACGGTGGCCAGACGCGTGATTTTCCCTTGGTCTGGGCGATAGGTCACACGCAAAGGCAGGTTCTGCCCTTGGCGAATGGCCCGCAACTCACTATCTGTCAGATTAGCCCGGTACTCCTGGCGGTAGGTTGGGTAGATGATGCTCCCATTGGCAAGGTAGACCTGAATAGAGATATTGTCCGAAGCCAGTAGTTGGTCTACTTTCTTAATATCCTCACGGGAAAAGTTATTGCTGACAATGTTGCTACCGTAATTCAATAGGCGCGTCTCGACTTCACTGTGGATTTGCTGATTCATATAGTTACTAATCCGTGAGGCCGATAGGGCCAAGGTCACCAGCATGACCAGCAGAAATCCGGCAATTAATTGCCAGAGAAATCTAAATCGCATTAATGATCACCTGGATCTTCGTACTTGTAGCCGACACCCCAGACAGTCTGAATAATTTGCGGCCCAATCACTTCAATCTTCTGCCGTAATTTCTTAATATGGGCATCGACGGTCCGCTCGTCGCCATAGAAAGGATCTTCCCAAAGCTGCTTAAGCAACTGCTCACGGTTGAAGACCCGCTTAGGCGAGCGCACAAAGGTCAGCAACAAATCAAACTCCTTAGGCGTCAAGTTCTCAATCAACTGGTTATTATAGTAGGCTTCCCGCGTTACGGTATTGATCTTGACGCTCTTGGTCACTACATCGAAGCCTTCTTCTTCCTGAGTTTGACTGTGGTCACTACCAGGAATTTGACTACGACGGTAGAGGGCCTTCATGCGAGCCATCAAGGTCAAGGGGCTAAAAGGCTTGGTGACGTAATCGTCAGCCCCCATTTCCAAGCCAATAACTTGGTCACTCTCTGAATCTTGAGCAGTCAGCATAATAATCGGTGTTTCCTTAGAAATTTTGCGGATATTCCGGCAAATGGTGATGCCATCCATAGACGGCAAGTTAATGTCTAGCAAGACAATGTCCCACTTACTTGGAGACTCCGCATAGGCGTTGTACCCTTCTAATCCATCATGGTAGAAGTGGCCTTGGAATTGCTCCTTCTCGAAAAACATGGACATCATTTCGCAGACAGATTCGTTATCTTCAATCATTAATACGTTCATTCGACGACCTCCTAACTCTTGGTTTCACTCCTATTATATACCAAAAGTTAGCAAATGTAATGGTAGAGCTTACCTAGTCGCAAAATTGTCATAAAGACTGGCGTAATCTGAGGTCTTAAGCCTTAAAACCCGTTAGCTGGCGCATATCCAATTGTTCTTGGCTGGGCACTTCATACTGGCGCCGAATAGCGTCGTAGTCTTCCTGGCCCTTAGGTGTGCTATGATTCTGGCCACTCGCCTTGCCGGCACTGCCATTCTTACTCTCAAGTAGGGTAATATCTTGGACATGGCATTCCAGGATGTAGACTTTTTGGTCTTGATTATTGGTGTAGTGGCGGGATTCCATTCGCCCTACCACCCCGATGCGGTGGCCTTTTTGGGCGTATTTAACTAGTAAGTCGGCTAGATAGTCCCAGGCCACAATGGGAATGAAGTCGGTCTGCAGCTCACCATTGCGGTCGCGATGGCGGCGGGAGACGGCTAGGCAATTATTGACCACCCGATGGTCGCCCACTTGGCGGTCTTCAACAGGACGAGTCAAACGTCCAACAAGCAACAATTGATTCATAGGTATTCCTCCAGAAAATAATTTGCCTTTCATAGATATATAGGCTTTGGGACTCGGTTTTTTACTGGTTTTGGAGATAAAAAGTTGAAATATTATGTTGCTTACAAACTAGCGTAGATTTAGCGGACTTGCCTTGCAAAGGGCATATATAGGATTTTATATATAAAAATAGACTAGTCTCAGCTAGTCCGCAAAAGAAAAGCCCCTATCGCTAGGATAGGGGTAGATTGCTATAAAGCATGACTTTCCGCTAGTTCCACTAACTTGCGGAGACGATGGTTGACACCCGACTTGGAAATAGGACCACCTGGAATTAATTGGCCTAACTCACCCAAACTGAGGTCGGGGTGATCTAGACGGAATTCCGCCATAATCCGCAACTTATCAGGTAGGCTATCCAGCCCCCGCGTGTCGGCTAGGTAACGAATGGCTTCAATCTGCCGTTGCGAGGCATCGATTTGCTTGTTGAGGTTGGCCGTCTCACAGTTGACCAGACGGTTAACGGAGTTACGCATGTCACGAACAATGCGAATATCTTCGAAGCGCAACATAGCCCGGTTGGCACCGATAATGGCCAGAAACTCGGCAATTTTCTCAGCTTCCTTAAGGTAGGTAATATAGCCGTTGCGCCGGACGATGGTCCGAGCATTGAGGTGGAAATGATTCATCATCTTGCAGATGTCCTCATTGTGCTCCTCGTAGTTGGAATAGATTTCCAAGTGATAGCGACTATTCTCCGGATTGTTGACGGAACCAGCTGCTAGGAAGGCACCCCGCAAATAGGAGCGCTCCTTCTGTTCATTATTCATAATGTCAGGCGCGATATGGTGGTTAATCATGAGCCCGTCGAAGATGCCTAAGTCCTCCAAGATATCCCGCACATTCTGGCGGCAACGGACGATATAGACATTATTCTTCTTAAGCTTCATCTTGCGTCTGACCATGAGCTCACTCTCAGTGTGATAGAACTGCTTGAGTAGGCTGTAGAGTCGGCGGGCAATGGCCGCATTTTCGCTCTGAACATTGAGAATAAACTTCTGTTGGTAGAGGCTGACTGCCCCATTCATCCGAATCAGGGCCGCAAGCTCCGCCTTAGCGTGTTCCTTGTGGACCTCTAAGAGGGTACATTCCTTCTTAACTTCTGATGCGAAGGTCATGAGAACCCTCCTTTCTGCTTGGACTTAGCTTACCTTAGACTTGTGCCGCCTGATGTTTGAGGCGACGGTTAAGCTTAATCGTTTCCATGAGATGGCGGAGTTCTTCCACCACTAATTCGGTGTCATGGTAGGCACCGCCATTTTTCATGCTGAGGAAGCTATTGGAAATGACGCGGCAACCCAATTTACGCATGCCTTCAAAGTCATGGCGGACTTGAAGTAGGTACTCTTCATTAGGCTGATTGTCAATGTAATCCTGAGGCACCTCGGCAATGTTCACGAGGACCGTGTCGATAAAGGCCTGGCCCAAATGTTCATGCAAGACCCGGACATGGTCAGCATCCGAGAATTGCTCGGTCTCACCCAACTGGGTCATGATGTTACAAATATAGACGACTTCAGCCTGGGTCCGTTTGATGGCCTGGCCGATTTCTTCAATCATAAGATTAGGCAGGATGCTGGAATAGAGGCTACCTGGCCCCAGAACAATCAAATCTGCCTGTTCAATAGCTTCCACGACATGGGGTGTCGCCTGAATGGCTGGCTCCCCTTGCATGGTGGTCACTAAGACTTGTTGAATCTTCTTACGATGACGGGCAATCTTAGACTCGCCGACCGCGATGGTCCCGTCCTCGAAGAGGGCGTGTAAGACCAAGGGCTCGGTCGCTGCCGGCAGAATTTGGCCTTGAACCTTCATATAGTTGG
Organism: uncultured Abiotrophia sp.; assembly: GCF_963520105.1. NCBI lineage: Bacteria > Bacillati > Bacillota > Bacilli > Lactobacillales > Aerococcaceae > Abiotrophia > uncultured Abiotrophia sp. The sequence goes on along the minus strand of NZ_CAUQPN010000002.1, from coordinate 95,634 downwards.
ACAGAATATCTAAGGACTCGGTCAAGGAGCCTCGCATTTCTTTCAAGGCGGCAATCAGTAAGTTACCGATGGCGTGGCCGGCCAAGAAGTCATCATCCGTGTTAAAACGATACTGGAAGACGTCCAGTAGTAGCTCGTCGGCATCGGATAAGGCCACCATACAGTTACGAATATCGCCCGGAGGGACGACATCAATATAGTCGCGAATGGCGCCTGAGCTACCACCATCATCCGCCACGGTTACAACGGCTGTAATGTCGGCGTCAATTCGTTTGAGTCCCCGCAAGATAACAGGCAATCCGGTCCCACCACCGATGACTGCTACCTTATAGCGGTGCGATTTGGTCTCGCTCATGACCGGTTCACGGTCTCTTTCTTCTTCTTATAATCACGGTGGGAAATATTAACCGCATAATTATCTGTCTTAAGGTGGTTGGCAATTCGCTCAGCAATGGCCACAGACCGGTGTTTACCGCCGGTACAACCAATGGCGATGGTCACACTGGATTTGCCTTCCTTCTTGTAACCTGGTAGGCAGAACTCAATGACATCAATGAGCTTGCTGTAGAAGGCCTGGGTTTCGGGTTGCTTCATGACATAGTCATAAACCGGCGCATCCATCCCAGTCTGCGGGCGCAATTCCGGAATATAGTGCGGGTTAGGTAGGAAGCGCACATCCCAGATAATATCGGCATCAATCGGCACCCCGTACTTGAAGCCAAAGGACATGACTTCCACATGGAAGGTCTGATAATCCTTAGTGGCGAAGTCCTTAATCAGGCGCTCACGCAACTGACGTGGAGAAATATCGGAAGTATCAATGATAATTTGGGCGCGGGTGCGCAAGTCCATGAGCAACTCACGTTCCTTGGCAATCCCTTCAGATACCCGGCCATCTGGGGCCAGTGGGTGATTCCGGCGGGTCTCCTTATAGCGAGATACTAAGACCGAATCGCTAGAATCTAAGAAAATAATGCGGGTTGTCACTAACTGAGTATTATCTAAAGTTGCAATCAGGCTGTCGACTTCCTTAAAGAAGTCCCGGCTCCGCAAGTCGATGACAAGCGCAATCCGGCTGATTTTGCCCGATTCCTTGACCAGTTCCCAAAAGGTCGGGAGCAGGGTTGGGGGCATATTATCGATACAGAAATAGCCTAAATCTTCAAAACTTTGGACCGCAACCGTCTTACCGGCGCCGCTCATCCCTGTAATAATGACTAGTTCGAGTGTGTCTGCCATATCATCGCCTCTTTCTTTGTGGAATCATCGCTATATTCCATCTTAGTATACCACGCTTAGGCGGGAAAAGCGACCTAGGAGCCAAGCGCTCCATTCTGCCGGTCTTGGGGCATTTAGGGGGGATTTACAAAACTTTCTGGGTGCTAACCTCCTGCTAGACCCGGACATTTAACTTAGTGCTATCGCTAAATCTTCGTTTCAAATTCCTACCCCCACTAGTAACCCTCTACATTTCATGGTAGAATATTAGCATAAAGTGAGGAGCCTCTCACTGGGTTTCATTTCTCTTATGACGCAATACTGAAAGGTGGTAATGCTATGACATGGCAAGAAACATTAAACCTCTGGAAAAATTACGACGCCCTTGATCCAGTTCTCAAGGAAGAGTTAGACAACAATCAAGACGAGGAAGCCTTAAAGGATGCCTTTGGCGCTAATCTCAGCTTCGGGACGGCAGGTATGCGTGGTGTCTTAGGGGCAGGTCCTAACCGCATGAACGTCTACACCGTTCGCCAAGCAACGGAAGGCTTAGCCCAATTAATTGAAGAAGCCGGCCAAGCGGCTAAAGACCGCGGGGTTGCGATTTCCTATGACTCACGGCATTATTCACCTGAATTCGCCATGGAAGCTGCCTTGGTCTTGGGCCGTCACGGCATCAAGAGCTATGTCTTTGAGAGCCTACGGCCAACACCTGAATTATCCTTTGCCGTGCGTTATCTCAACACCTACGCTGGGATTATGATTACTGCCAGCCACAACCCAGCAGCCTACAACGGCTACAAGGTTTACGGCGAAGACGGCGGGCAAATGCCACCAGAAGATGCAGATAAATTAACAGAATTTGTGCGCGCAGTGGAAAACCCACTAACGGTTGAAGTAGGCGACAAGACCGAATTATTAGGTAGCGGCCTTGTAGAAATCATCGGTGACCGTGTGGACCAAGCCTACCTAGAAGAAATGAAGGCTGTCACCATCAACCCTGAATTAGTCAAGGAAATGGCGGACCAAGTCAGCATCGTCTTCACGCCACTTCACGGGACTGGTATGTATCTAGGTCTCAAAGCCCTCAACCAAGCAGGCTTCAACACCATTCATGTGGTAGAAGAACAAGCCAAAGCAGACGGTGACTTCCCAACTGTTAAGTCTCCTAACCCTGAATCTGCCGCTGCCTTTGATTTAGCTGAGCAATTAGCTAAGAAGGTAGAAGCGGATATTCTCTTAGGGACTGACCCAGACGCTGACCGTCTCGGCGCTAAGGTTCGCACTAGCAAGGGTGACTACCAACTCTTGACCGGGAACCAAATCGCTTCTCTCATGTTGGACTACATCTTGAACGCTAAGTTAGAACTCAACCAACTGCCTAAGAACGGGGTAGCGGTTAAGTCTATCGTATCGACTAACTTTGCTAACGCTATTTTATCTCACTATGGCTTAGAAGCGGTAGAAGTACTGACTGGCTTCAAATTTATCGCTGAAAAGATTCAAGAATATGAAGAAACAGGTTCTAAGACCTTCCTCATGGGCTTTGAAGAATCTTACGGTTACCTCATTAAGCCATTCGTTCGCGACAAAGATGCCATCCAAGCCTTGGTAGTCTTGGCTGAATTGACCGCCTACCACAAGAAAGCGGGCCGTACCTTGGCTGATGTCTTAGAAAGCATGTACGAAAAATACGGCTACTTCTATGAAAAGACTATCGCAGTGGACTTCCCAGGTCTCTCTGGGCAAGCTAAGATGGCTGCCATCATGCAACAAATCCGGACCGAAGGGATCAAGGAAATGGGTGGCCTCAAAGTGGTCAGCGCGGCTGACTACTTAGCTGGCACACGCACTCTGGCTGACGGCACGGTTGAAAGCTTGACCTTCCCACCATCTGACGCCCTCAAGTATGTCTTGGAAGACGGTAGCTGGGTGGCTTTCCGTCCAAGTGGCACCGAGCCAAAAATCAAGCTCTATCTGGGTACCCAAGGCGCTTCGCATGAAGAAGTAGAAGCTAAGGCTGCTAAGATTGAAGCAGACATCGCTAAATTAACCGCCTAAGACTAAGGCAAAAGGACTGGGATTGACGACCAGTCCTTTTTTGTGTGGTTTGGTTAATGGAGAGCTAGCGGCTCTAGGCCTAGGTTTTTGGCTGAGACAGCTCGGGATATCATGAAATCTGCCCCAAGCCCTATCTTTTGAGCGAGCCAGTGGTCCACTTTCCAGAGTAGACCACTGGCTCGAAGCTTTTCCTAGCTTTTGACCCGTTTCCGACGATTTCCTAGGAGCTAGTGGTCCACTTTCCGGAGTGGGCCACTGGCTCGAAGCTTTTCCTAGCTTTTGACCCGTTTCTGGTGATTTCCCGGGAGCTAGTGGTCCACTTGACAGAGTGGGCCACTGGCTCGAAGCCTTTCCTAGCTTTTGACCCATTTTCGGCGATTTCCCGGGAGCCAGTGGTCCACTTTCCGGAGTAGAGCACTAGCTCAAACAAAAGCCCTGCACTGTCTATCAGTGCAGGGCTTTTTAGCTTAGTCTTTAAGGCTTTCAATGTATTGGTAGGCTTGGAAACCAGCCGTGCCGCCATCGCCGGTGGCTGTTACGATCTGACGCAGGTGCTTTTGACGCACGTCGCCGGCTGCAAAAACGCCTGGCAGGCTAGTGGCCATATGATCATCCGTGATGATCCAGCCTTCTTGGTCGGTAATTCCCAAATCTTTAACTGCTTCTGAGTTAGGCACTAAACCAACATAGATAAAGACCCCTTGGGCATCTACGCGGCTAGTTTGGCCAGTCTTGACGTTCTTAATTTGCACGCCTTCAACCGCATCCGTCCCTAGAATTTCCTCCACCACGCTATCCCAGATAAATTCAATCTTAGGATTGGCAAAGGCCCGGTCTTGCAGGACTTTCTGCGCCCGGAGCTCGTCACGACGGTGAATGACCGTGACCTTGCTAGCAAATTGAGTCAGGTAATGGGCCTCTTCAACGGCCGAGTCACCCCCGCCGACCACGATAATTTCCTTATCGTGGAAGAAGAAACCGTCACAGACCGCACAGTAGGACACGCCACGGCCAGCCAATTCTTCTTCCCCCGGCACACCAAGATGGCGGTGGAAAGAACCGGTCGCCACAATGACTGCCTTGGCCTCATAAACCTTGGAGCTGGTATGCACTCGCTTAAGGTCACCTGCTACTTCAATATGGCTCACATCGCCGTAGTCATGGACCGCGTCAAATCGCATAGCCCCTTGGTACATGTGTTGAGCCAATTCTGGGCCGGAAACCAGTGAAAAACCAGGATAGTTTTCCACATCTGCCGTGTTGTTGACTTCCCCACCGGGAACGCCTTTTTCGATCATATGGGTCTTGAGATTGGCTCGTGAAGCGTAGAGGGCGGCGGTCATGCCAGCAGGCCCAGCGCCAATCACGACGACATCTGTTACAATTAATTCTTTTTCCATTCTATCATTCACTCTCTTAATAATGCGCTTGAGACAGGGAGGCTTCTTGCTTGCCGTCGCGCGTCATCAAGCGAAGCAGGCCTTCCTTGACCTGCGCACCTTCATAAATGAGACCATAGAGGGCCTCGGTAATTGGCATTTCGATACCGGATTCCTTGGCCAGCTCATAGGCTGACTGGCAAGTAGCAATCCCTTCGACTACCATTTGAATTTCTTCTTCGATGGCTTCCTTGCTGTAACCTTTGGCTAGCAGATTCCCTGCCTGCCAGTTACGGGAGTGGGGACTGGTACAGGTGACCACTAGGTCGCCTACCCCGCTCAAGCCAACGAAAGTCAGCGGGTCTGCCCCCAACTTAATGCCCATACGGGAAATTTCAGCCAGACCACGCGTTACTAGCGCAGCCTTGGCATTGTCGCCGTAGCCAGCACCCGCTAGGACACCGGCCCCTAGGGCAATAATATTCTTGAGGGCCGCGCCCATTTCCACGCCTACCACATCGGTATTGGTATAAATGCGGAAGTAGTGATTCTTAAAGAGGGCCTGCACCTTCTCAGCTGCTTGTAAATTAGGACAAGCGGCCGTTACAGTCGTCAGGTCATGGCGGGCTACTTCCTCGGCATGACTTGGACCTGACAAGACCACTAGGTCTTGGTAAGCTTGACGCGGAATTTCCTCTTCAATCATCTGGCTGACCCGCAAATGAGTCCCCTGCTCCAGCCCTTTAGTGGCATGGACCAGGAGGGGTTGAGCATCTGACTGACTGAGATAGCTCGCTACCTGACGGGCAACTGAGCGAATAGCCTTGGTTGGTAAGACGAAGAGTAAGACCGCGGCTTGATCCAAGGCTGCTTTCAAGTCCGTTGTCGCCACAATGGTCGCTGGCAGGTTAATGCCTGGCAGGAAGTGGCTGTTGGTATGGGCTTGGTTAATTTCGTCCGCGATGTAGTCTTCACGTCCCCATAAGACCACCTCATGACCATTTTCAGCCAAGACCTGGCCTAGGGCAGTCCCCCAGGAACCTGAACCTAATACCGCAATTTTCATGTCCTTACCTCTTTTCTAATTGGAAATCTGAATAGGCCACACTGTGACCTGCTCGCCGTCTGATGATTATCCAGGCTAGGCCCAGCACTACCATGACGGCGGACACCCCCTGCGAAATGCGCAAGGGACCCAAGTATAAACTATCAGTCCGTAGACCTTCAATGAAGAAGCGACCTAGGCCGTACCAGACGAAGTAGCCGGCCGCTAATTCACCACGTTTGAGTAAGCCTTTTTGTCGTCGCAAGATTAAGATCAGGGCCAAACCAAGTAAGTTCCACAAGGACTCATACAGGAAAGTGGGCTGGTAATAATGGCCTTGAATCTGCATTTGATCAATGAGCCAGGCCGGCAAATGCAAGCCTTCTAGAAAGGCACGGCTGGTTTCTGGTCCATAGGCCTCTTGGTTAACGAAGTTGCCCCAACGCCCGATGGCTTGGGCCAACATAATGCCTGGCGCTGCCACATCCAAGGTCAGGATCAGGTCTTGCTGATAGCGCCTTGCCACATAGATAATGGTGGCTGTCCCTAGCAAGATAGCTCCATAGATGGCACCCCCACCATGCCAAATCTGAATGATTTGGTCGGGATGGGCCAGGTAGTAGTCCAAACGGAAGAGCACATAGTAGGCGCGCGCCCCCAACAGGCCTAAGATAATGGTCCAGAAGTAAGCATCCGACAGATAATCTTCCGACAGGCCCTTGCGGCGCCCCTCGCGCATGACTAAGAGATAGGATAGGACCATACCTAAGCCAATCAAAAGGCCATACCAATGGACGGGCCAGCCCAGCAAACGGAAGGCAATAGGATCAATGGCTAAAATTGGCATCTAGTTATCAACCCGATTCTTCTTGATGAGGGCGTCTAGTTTACGATTGAAAGTAGTGGTCGCATCATAACCCATTTGGTTAGCCCGGAAGTTCATGGCTGCCGACTCAACAATGGCTGACAAGTTCCGCCCGGTCTTAACCGGAATGCGGATACGTGGCACGTTGACTTCAAAGATTTGTTCATATTCACGTTGTGAGCCTAGACGGTCATATTCGGTTTGGCCATCATCTAGCACGAGATTAATAATCAATTCTAGACGCTTGGAGCGACGGATGGCCGCGACCCCGTAAAGAGACATGACATCGATAATGCCTAAACCACGGATTTCTAAGAGGTTTTGGAGAATTTCAGGAGCTTCACCGACTAGGGTCAATTCGTCAATCATAAAGAGTTCAACCCGGTCGTCGGCAATCAGACGGTGGCCGCGTTGGACCAATTCTAGAGCCGTTTCAGACTTACCGACACCGCTCCCCCCGGTCAGGAGGACCCCCATCCCGAATACTTCCACGAAGACGCCGTGCTTAGCCAAACGTTCAGCTAAACGCCCTTCCAAAAAGTTAGTCAAGTTGGCTAAGACCCGGGTGGTCTTAGAGCGTGCCACCAAGATTGGCACATGATATTTATCTGCTACGGCGAAGATATCTTCAGGCACCGCCATGTCACGTGCGAAGATGATAGCGGGTGTCTCCTCATTACAGAGGGACTCATAGGCTAAAAGGCGCTGCTCCTCTGGCAGACTCGCGAGATAGAGGAGCTCTGTCCGCCCAAGCAACTGGATTCGCTCGAAAGGATAGTCCTCCACAAAACCTGTTAGGGCCAGACCTGGCCGGGATACTTCACTAGTATATATTTGACGAGAACCATAATCTTCCCCAAAAGCATATTGAATTTTTAAGGTTTTTACGAGTTCATTGACGGTTACACTGCTGGACATGAAAATGTTGCCTCCTCATTGACTTTTACCTCCTAATCTTAACATAGACGGCGGAGAATTCCTATCTTTTCGTTTGCCCGGACAGACCCTTGAAAAGGCTGAATTTACCACCCTAAGCAAAAGACCGCAGCCATCCGGTCTGCGGTCTTTTATGGGGCTTAATCGTGATAGGGACTGTCCAGGCCAACTAGGCTTTGGCCTAGGGAAAGGGCAACGGCCACCAACATAGCGCTCCAGATAGAGCTAATGGTAAGGCCACCCGGCAACCAGCTAGCTAAAAGCAGGATAAAGCCGGCAATCAACCAGTTGACCAAGCCCAAACTCAAGAAGTTAAGGGGCCAGGCAAAGAATTCTAGGACTGGCTTTACCGTCACGCTTAAGAGGGCGAAGACAAAGGCTGATATTAAGGCCCCGCCAAAGCCCGTAACTTTGACACCCGGCATAACATGGGCCAGGCCCATAAAGAGTAAGGTATTCAATAAAATCCGACGCATTAGAAATCACTCCAGTCATCCTTAGGCGTCACATCACGTCGCTTAGGCTCTGCCTTAACATCGCGACCTGCTGCGCCTTTTTGATAGCGACGTAGGAAATCATTAAGTTCCTCTCTTGCCCGGTTAGCCTGTTGGCGATAGCGGTCTCTTTCCTGTTCGCGGCGGCTAGAGCGACTGGTAGGGCCATTGGCAACCGTATAGTCACTTGGCAGAATAATCCCCAAGACCAAATAAATGAGGAAAGGTGTCCCCCAACCTGGCCAGATGAGGACAAACCACACTAGGCGAAGGAAAGTAGGGTCAATGCCTAGATATTCTCCCAGCCCCCCGCAGACCCCCATTACTTTACGGTCACGGGTAGATTTATATAGTCGTTTCATGGTCGTTCCTTCTTTCTACCTTACTTAAGCTTAGGCTTCTGGCATGATAAAAGCCGCAATCAAGTAGCCGAACAAGCCTACGCCACCTAAAAGACCGGAAATCACCCAGACTACGCGCACAAGCGTTGGGTCTATACCAAAATAATCAGCAATACCGGCGCAAACGCCTAAAAACATTCCTTCACGGCTATTACGAGTTAATCGTTTCATGATAAATTTCCTCCTATAAATCGGTATCTTTGAGGCGGATGTCGCCTGATACGGTGTTAACTTCTAAATGAACGGGGCGTTCTTGGTTGGTCATCAGTCGTTGAAATTCCAGGCTGTGATGACGGTGGGTTTCAACGTCTAGGTGGCCAATACGGTGTTCCACGTCGCCTGAGCTAGATTGGGCGCTGCCTTCTAGGCTTAAGTTAGCCGGAATGGCGATCTTGACATCGCCACTGACTGTGCTGACCTTCATGGCAGCCGGCGTCTCATCGCGCTTGGTTAAGAGCAGGTCGCCACTAATCAGGCTAGCGGCTACATCGCCAATGGCTCCCACTACGCGGCAATCGCCGTTGGTTGTCTCTAGGTTGAGGCGTTTGACCTCTGCTAGGCGGTAGTCTAAATCCCCATTGGTTGAATGGTAGTCTAATAAGTCTGCTACCACATCGGACAGGTCGACATCTCCATTGACAGTCGTCAGATAGATTTCCTTAGCTTGGACACCGTCTAGCTCAATATCCCCTTGGGTAGTCTCAATCCGAACAGTTTCTAAGTCTTGGTCTGGCAGGGTCACTTCAATATCCGCTGACATATGGTCGTCAGTTACTTGCAAGAGCAAGTTGCCGTCGTCTAGGGAGAGGATACTGTGGGCTTGGAAATCTTCTAGGTTAGGATTTGGAATCTTACCGAAGAAGCTTGCCTTGACATTGACTGAGACTTGATCTACATGGGCGCGAGTGACTTTGACATCGCCTCGTGATAACTTAAAGTCTAACACCTTTAGGTCCTTAGCGTCAAAGTTAAAGGTATGCTCCCATTCATTGCCCAAACGGCCGTAGGCTCTCACACCTACACGAATGCCTTCACGCGCTGCCTTAAAGGCTGTGCTCACCACTTGTCCAATGACCTGGCCTAGGCGGTTGGCTTCATTATCGATACGTTGGCCAGCGCGGTCTGCTTTCTGACCGAATTGATTCGCTGCTCGACTGACGTGGTCGGCTGCCCGTTGGCCGCCTTCATTGACTTGGCGAACGAAATCGTTGAGTCGTTGGCTGAAGGGCTCTGAAGCCGAACTTTCTGGCTTGTAGGCCTTGAGTTCTTCTTGGAGCTGGTCAATCTTTTGGCCGCGCTCCAGGACTTCTGCTGCCACTTGGGCTTTTTGGGCTTGGAGTTCTTCACTGAGCTCGTCTAATTCTGCTAGAATCTCGAACTCTCTTAAGCGTTGCTTAGCGATTAGGAGGGCTTGGCCTTCTTTTTCCAGGCTTTCCTCTAATTCTTGGCGCTTGGCCGCCGCTGCTTCTGCCTCTTCCTGGCTGATGGAAGCTTCTGGTTGAGAGGCTTCTTGGGTTGGCTCTGCTGACTTGCTGTCTTCAGGCTTATTTTCTTGTTTGTCATCAAGGCTTTGTTGGACGCTATAGATGATTTCTTGGCCAAATTTGAGGCTCTTGTCGATGGCTTCTTGGACGGTAGCCTTGAGTTGTTCTGGGTCGAAGCCCGCCTTCTTGTCCTGCTCAGGCTCTTGGTCAGCTGGCGCTTCTTGCTTGCTTGGAGCTTCCTGGTCCGCCACTAGGTCTTGGTCTTGAGCGTCGGCTGGCTCCTCTGCTTGGTCAGCTGATTTTGCTTGGGCCGAAGCTTCGAGGAGGCGAAGGGCTTCATCCATGGTAATGACTTGTTGTTTGACTAATTCAATGATTCTTTCTTTCTCATTCATATCTCTCACTCCTTAAATGAGGGCTTGTTTCTTAACTACACCCTTATTATGCCAGTTTTCCACTCGTTTGACATAGGGCCTAGGACCGATATTTGCTCGGACCTAGGGATGAAAAGAGCGCCTGACAGGTCTCAGCCGCTTTAAGCGCATGACTTATTCTAAGTTATAAGGAAAAATATAAATTATTATATATTGAAGATATGACGAGCCCGCCAAGCAAAAGCCTATTAAATCAGGATTTTTCAGTCAAAAGACGAACGTTCTTGTGAAATTCGCCCGACTTTGTGAAAAAAGACTAAGAGAGACCGTAAAAATCATGGCGCTAAACCCTATTTATTAGTGTAACTAATAAATAGGGAACATTAAATAAGCAAATAAGACTGGGACGCTCGTCCCAGTCTTATTTTATTTTTTCAATAATGGTTTGAGGTACTGGCCGGTGAAGGAGCCCTTGACTTTGGCTACTTCTTCCGGTGTCCCGGTAGCGATAATCTGACCACCGCGAACCCCACCTTCTGGCCCAAGGTCGATGACATAGTCGGCGGTCTTAATGACATCCAAATTATGTTCAATCACCACTACGGTATTGCCGGCTTGGACGAGGCGGTCGATGACCTCTAGCAACTTACGGATGTCGTGGGCGTGAAGCCCGGTCGTTGGTTCATCCAAGACATAGAAGGTGTTGCCGGTCGAAACCCGCTGCAATTCGGCAGCCAACTTCATGCGTTGAGCTTCCCCACCTGACAGGGTGGTAGCAGACTGACCCAGGCTAATGTAGCCTAAACCAACATCTAGCAAGGTTTGGAGTTTACGCTTGATTTTCGGAATGGCGGCAAAGAACTCCACCGCTTCTTCAACGGTTAGGTCCAGCACTTCGGTGATGTTAAGCCCCTTGTACTTAATTTCCAGGGTCTCAGAATTATAGCGGCGGCCACCACAGACCTCACAAGGCACATAGACGTCTGGCAGGAAGTGCATCTCAATCTTGTTAATCCCGCCACCGGCACAGGCTTCACAACGCCCGCCCTTGATATTGAAGCTGAAGCGCCCCTTGTTATAACCGCGCAACTTGGCTTCATTGGTCTTGGCAAATAGATCCCGTATATCGTCAAAGACTCCTGTATAGGTAGCCGGGTTACTGCGTGGCGTCCGGCCAATCGGACTCTGGTCAATGTCGATAATCTTGTCTAAGCTTTCGTAGCCCTTGATCGACTTAAACTTACCCGGACGGGTCTTAGCCTTAGTCAGCTCCTTGAGCAAGGCTTGCTTAAGGATGGCATTGACCAAACTGGATTTACCTGAACCCGAAACCCCCGTCACTGCTACAAAGCGCCCTAATGGGAATTTGGCGGTGACATTCTGCAGGTTGTTCTCGCTAGCTCCCGTAACGGTTACCCAGCCCTTGTCTTCCTGACGACGGCTGGCTGGCAAGGCGATTTTCTCCTTACCCGACAGGTATTTACCTGTTAAGGAATTAGGGTTCTTCATGACCTCTTCCGGCGTCCCACATGCAACCACTTGGCCACCGTGCTCGCCGGCACCCGGCCCAATATCAATAATATAGTCGGCCGTCATCATGGTTTCTTCATCGTGTTCCACCACAATCAGGGTATTACCCAAGTCCCGCATCTGTGTCAGAGACTGAATCAGACGGGAGTTATCGCGTTGGTGGAGACCGATCGAAGGCTCATCCAAGATATAGAGGACCCCACTAAGGTTGGAGCCAATTTGGGTAGCCAGACGAATACGTTGCGCTTCCCCACCTGACAAGGAACCAGCCACCCGACTCAGGGTCAGGTAATCTAACCCCACATTATTGAGGAAGGTTAGGCGATCGGTCACTTCCTTGATAATTGGCTTGGCAATGACTTCATCCGCTGGGCCAAAAGTCAAGCTCTTGAAGTGAGCCAAGGCATCACTAATAGACAATTCAGTCGCTTGAGCGATATTGAGGTCCCCTACCCGAACTGACAAGGCCGTTGGGTTGAGACGTTGGCCCTGGCAGGCCGGGCAGATATGTTCGACCATGTACTGGCGCATGACTTCCTTGGTATAGTCGGAACCCGTATCGTTGTAGCGGCGTTCCATATTGGTAATGACCCCTTCGAAGACCGTATCGACCGTCCGCGTGCCGGTGCCCGACATTGGGGTGTAGGTGAATTTGAAGCTGCGACCGTCTTTGACCCCATACTTGAGGTCTGCTTGCTGGGACTTTTTGAGCTTCTTATAAGGAACATCCATGGGAATGCCTTCCTGTTCACAGAATTGGCGCATCATGGACATATAGTAGTTGGAACTGATCGGATTCCAGGCGACAAAGGCGCCTTCTTCCAAGCTGAGATTTTCGTCAGGAATAGCCAAGGCCTCATCTACTACTAAACGGGAACCCAGACCATCACAGCTTGGGCAGGCACCAAAAGGCGCATTGAAGGAGAAGAGACGGGGCTCCAACTCGCCCATCTGGAAGTCGCCGTGCGGGCAGGCAAAGTGTTCATTAAAACGCAATTCCTGACCGTCAATGACATCGATGATGACATAGCCTTCAGATAGTTTGAGGGCGGTCTCCATGGAATCGAAGAGGCGGGAGCGGACGCCATCCTTGATGACGACCCGGTCCACCACGACGTCGATATTATGCTTGTTATTCTTAGCTAGTTCAGGCACTTCGGTAACATCATAAATCTGACCATCCACTCGCACCCGGACAAAACCGTCCTTATTAATCTTCTCTAGGGTCTTCTGATGCTGGCCTTTTTGATTACGAATCAGAGGGGACAGAATTTGGATACGTGTACGCTCAGGTAGGTCTAGGACCTGGTTGACCATCTGCTCAACAGATTGACGTTGAATGGGAATATGATGATGGGGACAGTAAGGTACCCCCACGCGAGCGTAGAGCAAACGCAGGTAGTCGTTAATTTCAGTTACCGTCCCGACCGTTGAGCGCGGATTGTGGCTAGTAGTCTTCTGGTCGATGGAAATGGCCGGGCTCAAACCCTCGATGGAGTCCACATCCGGCTTATCCATTTGACCTAGGAACTGGCGGGCATAGGCCGACAGGCTCTCCACATAGCGGCGTTGGCCCTCTGCATAGAGAGTGTCAAAGGCCAGGGAGCTCTTACCTGATCCGGATAGACCCGTCACTACGACCAGCTGGTCACGAGGAATCTCTAGGTTAATATTTTTTAAGTTATGGGACCGTGCCCCTTTGATTACGATTTTATCTTTGGCCATTGTCTTTCTCCTCTGGTTCAATCTTACCTTACCCATTATAGCACACTTAGTCTCCTAGGTGCGAAAATTTGTTCGCAAAAAAAGCGCCGACCCTCAAGGGCTAGCGCACTGCTTGATAACAGAAACATTCTGGCTCGTGGTCATTGACCATGCCGATAGCTTGTAGATAGGAATAGACCGTCACACTGCCTAAAAACTTGAAGCCACGCTTCTTAAGGTCTTTGGTAATGCGATCGCTCAAGTCGCTTCGGGTCGGCCGCTCCCCGTGGGGCGGAAAGACCACCTGCCCCTCCGTAAAGTGCCAGATATAGGCGTCGAAGCTATCCCATTCGGCCTGCACCTTGAGAAAGGCCTGGGCGTTAGCAATGGTCGCTCGAATCTTGCCCCGATGGCGGATAATGCCCGCATCCTGGGCTAGGCGTTCGACATCCTCTTCCTGATACTGGGCGATACGGCCATAGTCATAGTCTTCCAAGGCACGGGCAAAGTTGGCCTCTTTGGATAGGACCAAGCGCCAGGACAAGCCCACATGGAAGGATTCTAGGACTAGCCATTTGAAGAGGTCTAAATCCTGGTGCTGGGGCACGCCCCAAACCTGGTCATGGTAGGCCTGATAATAATCCGGCATATTGGTGGCCCAGGCGCAACGTTTTTTACTTGCGTCCATGGTCCTTGCCTTTGGCTTGGTCATCCTGGTCATCTTCTAAGGCGCTTGGGTCAAAGGCGAATTGGTAGGTAGGATCGACGAATTCCTTCTCTTCTTCATCTAGGACCAGGCCTAATTTGGCCATGGCAGCCTCTAAGTCTTTATCATTTTTCAATAAGAAATCTTCATCTTTTAATGCCATAAATCTTCCTCCTCTATTAATCGATCAGGTCGTGATAGGCCTGATAGACGCTTTGTTTTTTCAGTCCGTAAGTCTTGGCCACTTGCTTAATGGCTTGCTTGGCGTTGAGGCCTTCTTGAGCCATGAGGTCTTGGACCAAGGCCTTGAGGTCGGTCTCTGCCGTTAGCTCAGGGCCCGTCTCGACCTTGCCCCCGCCAGCGACCAAGAGGACGCATTCGCCCTTGATTTCCTGGTCGGCTAGGCTCATGAGCACTTGATGTACCTCACCCCGAATATAGGTCTCATATCGCTTGGTTAACTCCCGCGCTATGACCACAGCTCGGTCCGGCCCCAATTCCTGGCGAATGACCTGCAGAGCCTGCTTGATTCGGTGGGGCGACTCATAGAAAATAGCCGTCGCCTCCTGGCCAGCCACTAGGTCTAAGACAGCGACCTGGCCTTTCTTATCCCGTGGGAAGAAGCCGTAATAGGTGAAGGTCTGGCAGGATAAGCCCGAAGCAATCAAGGCCGTCAGGGCGGCATTGGCACCCGGCAGAGCCACTACTGCTAAGCCCTGGCTAAGGGCGGCATCCACCAAGGGATGACCCGGGTCGTTAATCAGGGGCATGCCGGCATCTGACACCAAGGCCAGATCCTGACCCTGCACCAAACGTTCTAACAAGGGCTGGAGACGGTCAGCCTGGCTATGCTCATGGAAGCTCTGCATAGGCGTCTCAATCTCAAAATGGTTTAAGAGTTTAATGGTATTGCGGGTATCTTCCGCCAGAATCAAATCCGCTTCCTTGAGATGGCGAATGGCCCGGAAGGTCATGTCTTCTAAGTTACCAATCGGCGTTGGCACCAAGTAGAGGGTGCCCCCCGCCCGGGACTCAAAGCTCCGTTGTTCCATCTTGCACCTCCAAGGGAATAATTAAGGGTTGGCTAGCCGATAAGGACGTCAAGCCATGGCGGAAGAGATAGTCTTCTTTCTGGGCCCGGGTCAGGCGCTTAAAACGCGCCTCTGCTCGCATGGCCAGAGACCGGCTAGGCCGCTCTTCAGCATAGAGCAGGCGAACTGGCCGGCGCTTGGCTTGTTGGGTATATTTGGCGCCCTTGCCAGCATTATGACTGGCAGTCCGCGCCTCTAAGTCCACCGTATAGCCGGTATAGAGAGTATGGTCTGCGCAGTAGAGCACATAGAAAAAATACTGTTTAGTCGCCATAATATATTGCCTTCATTTCTGGGGTGTATTGCTGATCCGACCCATAAATGACAATCGGCGGCTCCACCTTCAGGCCTTGGCGTCCCCCTGCGTAAATGGCTTCGACCAGCACCACTTTGGCCACCTGGTCGGCCTTGCCATAGGCAAATTGCAGACGGTGAACACTAAAGCCCGCCCCTAGCAAGGTCTCCATCAAGTCATCTAGGCGGTCTGGCCGATAGACACAAAAGAGCTTGCCCCGGGTCTTGAGCTGGCGCTTGGCCTGGGCCACCCATTGTTCCAGGGTCAAGTAGACCTCATGCCGGGCAATGGCATGGGAGGTCAGGTGGTGTTGGGTCTGTTTGTTAGTGACCGAGAAATAAGGGGGATTGCAAGTCACAACATCATAGAGGGGACGCGCCGCCGCCATGGTTTTGACATCCCCTTGGCGAAAAGTCAGCCGGTCCGTCAGATTATTGAGCTGGCAAGAGCGCTGGGCCATATCCACTAGGGCCTCTTGCAGTTCAATCGCATCTATGTGACCGGCTGTTTTGGCACTGAGCAGGAAGGGAATGACCCCTGTCCCACTACAGAGATCCAGAATTCTGGCCGTCTGGCGTCGTGGCACCTTGGCAAAATGGGCCAAGAGGATGGCATCGACTGAGAAGGCAAAGTAGTCTGGATTTTGAATAATCGACAAGTTCTCGCGGGCTAGATAGTCTAGGCGCTCGCCGGGCTTAAGCAAGTCAGTCGCGTCTGTCATAGGGACCTCCTAGTGGTTGTCGCGCTGGAAACTATCCAGGAGATTCTGACAGAAGATACACTCTTCCCCTGGCTCTCGCTTCATACCATAGAAGGTATGGCAGATGTGGATGCCTTCCTGGTAGAAGGTCTGCAGGCGCTCGCGCCCCGCCTGTTGCCGCTTGGCTGGCACCGCCTGACTAGTCTCCTCCTCATGCTTGTCTTCTTGCTCTGGGGGCAAATCCGTCAGGGGCGGGCTGGCTTCGCTGACGACCGATGCTAACTGGGCATTGGCCATGCGAAGACGGTTATTTTCATGGGAAAGTTCTGTTACCTGGTGCTTGAGTTGCGCCATGGTATCACTTAATTGGCTAAACTGACTGTCCATTTGGGCCAGAATCTGGGTCAAGTTTGACTCATCCATTAGCACAACATCCTTTCATTATCAATAAGAGTGAATTGGCTTGCTTAGCGCCCCGCCTTAAAGCGTAAGACGCACTGTTCTAAAGCCAACTGAGGGGATACATTAGCCAAAATCCGCTGCTTAGCCTCTAGCAAGAGCTGATTAAGCCGCAAGAGGTCAGCCTGGCTAGGCAGGCCTTGTTTGGCCAATTCGGTCAAGAAATGCCCCTGGAAATCATAGGCTGCTGCCTTGGTTAAGAGCTGATGGGTCAGACGCAGGCAATAATCTGCCAGGTCCAAGCCACCCTGCTGAGTCAGGTCTCCCTTGAGACGGGTCTGCAGAACCACAAAGGCCATAGGGTCGCCCATCACTAGCTGGCGATACCAGCCGTTCCAGGTCTTGATGGCCTGCTCAAACTGGGTCGCCTCATAGTCGCTCGTCCAGCGGGCCACCGTTTCCTCTCTGAAGCCCGCCAGAATCTGGGCGTGAACAGGCAAGACGCCGTGAGCCTCCCAGTCCGCTGCCTGGGCTTGGCGGTCTGGCGCCTCCAGATGCAGGACTTGAACCCGTGACAAAATAGTCGGCAGGAGCAAGTTAGCACTTGGACTCCAGAGGAAGAGATAGACATTGTCCACCGGCTCCTCCAAGACGGTCAAGAGGGCATTGGCCGAAGAGGCATTGAGGCGCTCGGCCTGCTCAATGATAGCAAACTTACCACGCCCTTCTAGCGGGCTCTGCCCCAACCATTCCTTGAGCTCGCGGACCTGGTCGACCTTGAGGGTCTGGCCTTGAGCCTCTAAGTAATAGACATCGGCATACTGGTTATCGGCAATCCGTTGGCGGATGGTCGTTGGGTCGCCAGCGCTATCCCTAGAGAAATAATCTTGGGCTAGGGCCGTTATGACGGCTCGCTTGCTAATTATGTCCCCACCTGTCAGCAGGTAGGCATGAGCTAGGTGGCCTTCCTGAACCTGCTGGGCAAAATAAGCCTTGAGGGCTTCGACGCTATAGGTAGCCATACCAGTCGCCGCCTAGAATTGGTGGAAGCTTTCGATTGGTAAGACGAAGACGGTCGCGCCCCCTACTTCAACTTTAACAGGTAGGTTAACAGCTGAGTCTAGTCCCATATCCAAATGGAGCGGAGCGCTGACATATTGTTCACGCGCCTTAGAACATTGGTCAATAATCTTCAAGACTTCCTCAATCCGTTCTTCCTCAATCCCAATCATAAAGGTAGTGTTGCCGGCCCGTAAGAAACCACCGGTGGTAGATAACTTAGTGGCACGGACATTGGCATCATAGAAAGCGCGGCTCAATTCGTTTTGGTCTTGATCTTGAACAATAGCAATAATTAATTTCATCATGATACTCCTTCTCCTCTCTGTCTCTAGAGGGCATGTTGATGTAGAACGTCAATACAAGCAGCCACGACCTGGTCTAGTGGCGCTTGGCCGTCAATGACCTTAATGCGCTCTGGCGAGGCTTGGGCTAAATCTAGAAAGGCCTGGCGGACCCGGTTATGGAAGTCCAGGGATTCTTGGTCTAGGCGGTCATACTGGCGCTGACCACGAGCCTGATGAATGCGGGCTAGGCCCACCTCAGCTGGCACATCGATTAAGAGGGTCAGAGCCGGCAGTTGATCTTCTACCGCAAATTGGTTAATGGACCAGATCAGATCCACCGGAATATCGCGGGCCATGCCTTGGTAAGCCAAGGACGAATCCACGAAGCGGTCACAGAGGACGATTTTGCCTTGACGCAAGGCCGGTAAAATCACTTCGACCAAGTGTTGACGACGGGCTGCCGCAAACAAGAGGGCCTCAGTCCGCGGGTCCATGGCAGTGTGATCCACATCTAGAATAACCCGTCTAATCTCCTCCGCAATGGGCACGCCCCCTGGCTCACGAGTGGTCAGGACTTGATGGCCCTGGCCCTCTAAATAGGCGGTCAACTCCGCAATCACACTGCTCTTGCCGGCCCCATCAGGACCTTCAAGGGTTATAAACTTTCCTGGAAACATGCCTTCTCCTCACTTTGTCTTTCCACTATAATTCACGTCGCCCTTCAATGGCCCGGAAGAGGGTCATCTCATCGGCGTATTCAATGTCACTGCCTACCGCCAAACCATGAGCTAGGCGGGTCACCTTAATGCCAGCTGGTTTAAGCAAGCGGGCTAAGTACATGGCGGTCGCTTCCCCTTCAGCCGTGGCATTGGTGGCTACAATGACTTCTTCAATCTCCGTCTCCTGCAAACGACGTAGGAGCGAAGGAATATTCAAATCTTCTGGCCCCGTGCCTTCCATGGGTGATAAGACTCCATGAAGGACATGGTAGAGGCCATGATATTCATGCATTCGCTCCATGGACATGACATCCCGAGCATCTTCTACTACGAGGACCGTCTTGCTGTCACGACTTTGATCGGAACAGATGACGCAGAGCTCGCTGTCCGTGATATTGCCGCAAGTCGGGCAGAAGCGCAAGTCGCGTTTGACTTGAATCAGGGCTTGGGCGAACTCGGTCACGTCGGATTCTTTCATGTCAAGGACATAGAAGGCCAACCGAGCCGCTGTCTTGGCTCCAATACCCGGTAATTTGGTAAAACTATTGATTAACTTCGCGATAGGTGCAGGGTATTGCACTGGGTGGCCACCTCCTTTGATGGTTTATAGGCTAGAAGGGTAGGTTCATGCCTTGGGTGTATTTACCCAGGCGTGATTCCGTCGCTTGGTCTACTTGCTTCAAAGCATCGTTAACTGTTGCAATCACTAAATCTTGTAACATCTCGATATCATCTGGATCTACCAAGTCTGGCGCTAGGTCCAATTCTACTAATTCTTTCTTGCCGTTGACTTTAACCGTTACTAGTTGGTTAACATCTTGGGCTTGGAAGATAGTAGCTTCAATAGCTGCTTGCTCCTTGGTCATTTCTTTTTGCATTTTTTGGATTTTTTGCATCATGCCTTGCATGTTGCCCATATTTCCCATTCCACGCATCTTTATATCTCCTTTAATGCTTGCTTTATTTTTCGTAATCAATGTCGACCACATCTTGACCAAAGAGGGCCAAGGCTTGGCTGACAACAGGTGGGAGGTTATCCTGATCTGGTGCCTGTGCGAAGACAGGGTCAACCGTCGGCAAGTCCTCCTGGTCCGCTAGTGGCTGAGCGGGCTCTGGCGCTTCCATTGGCAGGCCAAACAAATCGGTGCCTGGCTCACTTGCCTCTGGCGCTTCTGGCAAGTCCATCATGACTTGCTCTAGGCTTTGGAAGTCGTCTAACTGCGGGTTAGCTTGTTCAGTTTCTAGAGGTTCCGACTCTGGGGCTAACCTAATAGGTTCTGCCACGGCACCAATTTTGATAGGGCCGCCCGCTTGGTCATAGAGGACCTTATAGGTCTGGCGCACCTGACTCCATTCACTCTGTAAGACAAAGGCCAGAGCGACCGGCCGGTCAAAGTGGCGAGCCAGTTGGCGACTAAGCTCTTGGACGAAGTCAGCATCTTGCTGGACTCGACCACAGAAGTCCTGGCTCTTGAAGGACAAGAGAATACGTTCAGGGCCTGCTGCCAGTATCTCTGCTCCCGTCAAGCGCACGCGGTCTTGTGGTGGCAGGGATTCTAGCCAAGTAGCCCAGCCGCTTTTGAGCTGGCTGACGTCTTGACGTGTGGCTTCATTGAGGACGGCATAGACGGCATCCGTGTCCAAATGATAGGCTTGACGCTGACCTGCAGGGCGCTCGCGTGGCACCCGTGGTTGGTCATCCTCCGCTGGGGCTTGAGGGCTAGGAGCTGCTACTTGAGCAGGTGCTCCTGCTCGCAACTGGACTTCCAGTTGGCTAACCTTGGCCTCTAGGGCTTGCACCTGACGCACAAGCTCGGCTAGGGCACCCGATTCAGGACCAGTAGCTACCGGCTGATTTGAGACCTCTTGAGCCAATTCAATGGTAGCCACTTCCACGAAGAGGTCTGCCTGCGTAGCAAAACGCATTTGGTTTAAGGCCTGATTAAGTCTTTCAATTAGATTGTAATAGAAGCGGTTGTCCCCAGCCTGACGCAGAGGCTTGAGTTCTGCTTGGGTCAGGAGGGTGAAGTTGTCTTTGGAATTCAAGGTCAACAAGAGATCCCGACAGAAGAGGATTAACTCCTCCACAAAGCGGTTGGCCTGCTTGCCTTCTTGAAGACTGGCCTGTAAAATGCTCAAGGCCTTAGGCCCATCGTGGGCTTGGAGGGCAGTCAGGTAATCGATATAGACGAGCTGAGACAAGGACCCCGTCACTTCCAAGGCCGATTGAACGGTCACCGCTGAACGGTTATAGGATAGGGCTTGGTCCAGCAAACTCAGGCTATCCCGCATCCCACCATTGGCGGCCCGCGCAATCACTGCCAGGGCTTCGGCTTCAAAGTCAATCCCGTCTTGTTCCAGAATATACTGCATGCGGCCGACTAAATCAGCCTGACTAATCCGCCCAAAGTCGAAGCGTTGAGTCCGCGAGATAATGGTGGCTGGAATCTTATGGGGTTCCGTCGTCGCTAGGATGAAGAGAACCTGAGCTGGTGGTTCTTCCAGGGTTTTGAGCAGGGCATTAAAGGCTCCGGTAGTCAGCATATGGACCTCGTCGATGATATAGACCTTGTAGGTCGCTTGACTGGGCGCATAGCGCACCTTGTCCCGTAGGTCACGGATTTCTTCGACCCCGTTGTTGGAGGCCGCGTCAATCTCAATAACGTCGCTCAATTGGCCAGCTGTGATGGCCTTGCAAAGTTCACACTGGTTGCAGGGATTGCCATCTGTCTGATGTGGGCAATTGACTGCCTTGGCCAGAATTTTGGCCGCAGAAGTCTTCCCTGTTCCCCGTGGCCCGGTGAACAAATAGGCGTGGCTTAATTGCTGGTTCTTGACCGCATTTTTTAGGGTTTCGGCAATTAGGGGTTGCCCCACTAACTCGTCAAAACTTTGGGGCCGCCAGACCCGATATAAGGCTTGATAACTCATTGTCCACCCTCCTTTTTGGGCACAGATATTTCCTATCTATTATAGCATAAGTAGCCCTTGATTCGCTAGGCATGGCCCTAGAAAATCAAGGCAACTTGCTTAAATCTGCCTAGCACTAAAACTCCTTTCCCTATTTATCTATTCTATAGATAAATAGGGTAGAAGTTGGTCAAAATACGTGATATTTTGGACACTAAATTCATGATTTGTGCCTTAAATGTAACTACTGTCAGGTTAAAAGAAAACCCATTATATCATATATGATATAATGGGCGATTTTGATAGTATTTGATGGGTAAAAAATAAGCACATGGCTTTGTCACTTATAGCTGCTACCTTCCGGTCCTGACTCGATTCATGACGCCGCCATTGCCTACTCTTATTCTAGCAAAAGCTGACTCAAAAAGCAAGATGGACGAACCAAAGCTCAGTCGCGACTTCTTGGCTTGCACGAGCGCTGGCCTGGCAGCCCCTTGGCTCCTTTCCTTATACCCTAATCCAGCAAACAAAAACAGAGCACCATACAAGACGGTACTCTGGGCTTTGCTAGAAGATTCTAGCCTTATCATAAGCGGAAAACGGGATTCGAACCCGCGACCCCCACCTTGGCAAGGTGATGTTCTACCTCTGAACTATTTCCGCAAGTTGGCGATGCCGGCTAAAGGATTTGAACCCTCGACCCTCTGATTACGATTCAGATGCTCTACCAACTGAGCTAAGCCGGCTACAGCTTGCTAAAAGCAAGAATGAGTCATACAGGGCTCGAACCTGTGACCCTCTGATTAAAAGTCAGATGCTCTACCAACTGAGCTAATGACTCTTGTAACGACTCATATATCATAGCTTAGATTTGCTTTTTAGTCAAGTCATAGCCTAAATTTTTTCAGAATTTTTGATGAGTTTTAGTGTTTCATTCTATTTTCAGTCTATATAGTATATAAGGAGGTGCTCTATATGCGATTTATCTTAGCCTTTTGTTTGGGAGCTTGCCTAGGTTCTTTTGTGCCTTGTTTGGCCCACCAACTGGTTTTTGACCATTTTGATTGGCGAGCTCGCTCCTCTTGCGATTATTGCCATCATCCTCTCTCCTGGAAAGAGCTCATCCCCCTGATTTCCCAAGCCCGCCTCCATTCCCGTTGCCCTTACTGTCACCAAGTAATCTCATCGATTTACTGGCAAAGCGAGTTGGTGGGAGGCAGCTTAGCTATCGGCGTGGTCTTGATGGCTGCTTATCAGGCCTGGTCTCCTACTCGAATCTGCTTATATAGTATCTTACTCGTCTTGCTTGCTGTGATGGCTGCTTGCGACCTCTGGGCTTACTGGGTGCCGGATATCTTACAGCTTGCTTGCCTACCTTTTAGTTTCTTTCTTGCCTTTTATCAAACTTGGGATGGCTGGAAGATGCTGGTGATTGTCCTTGCCTTGGGCTTTCTCATCTTACTCCAAATTTTGCATCCCCATTGGCTTGGCGGAGCTGATATCAAATTACTGGGCCTGCTCTGGCTGTCTCTTCCACTCAGGGCGCTAGCTTGGCTCTTGGGACTGGCAACCGGGCTTGGTCTTTTGATGGTTGGCAGTCGGCCTAGGCGCTGGCACCAACCTATTCCCTTTGTCCCAGCCATTGCCCTCGCCTACTATCTAGTCTTAGCCCTCTTGCCATGGCTCACATAAAAAACCAAGCTGTACAGAAGACAGCTTGGTTAGATGAGTCTTAACGTTGTTGATAGAGACTACGAGCGATAAAGGCCACATAGTGCAGGGTGCCTACTTCGTTGTGATGGACACCATCCGACACATACCATTCCGGATGTCCCACTTGATAGGCTTGCCAATCAATTACATGGGCATTTGGATAGCGACGGGCAGTGTCTTTAATATAGCTATTCACTTCCGTGTCCTCACCATCCGCGTTATGGACGGTTACAAAATAGACTTCTCTACCCTGTAAAATCGCCATAAGCTGATCCATGGAATCAGTATCTAAGCCACCATTGACACCCAGCTGGATGACCACTTTAGGTTTAACTAGACCCGACCAGACACGGTCCTGTAGAATTTCTTGCGCTCCGTTATAGACGGACAGGCTGACCTTACCGTAGGTATTGCCTTGCCAGAAGATATCAGAGAAAGTCGATGAGTTAAGCAAGGCCACCGAGTCACCAAAGAGCGATACTTCTTGAGTGGTCGCATAGATGATTTCAACTGGTGACAGCATGGCCACAAGCTCTGGATTAAGGGCAGCGGCTTGCTCTAAAACTTCCTTGTTCTCCTCAAAAAAGTCTTGCATTTCGGCATTGACCTGACTGGCTTTAATGGCCTTATCAAGGATAGTTTGGTGTGACTGTGGCGTTACATAGTCGGTTTTAAAAGTCGTGTCCACTGCCTTGAGATCGGTCTGTAGGGCATCCATAGCTTCAGTCCCAGGATAAATGGCTTTTTGAACATGGGTCTTGTTAGTAAAGGCCAAGTACTCCAATTCAAACAAGGCAAAGCGTTGATAGTCAGCTGCTAGCAAGAGGCCGACTACTAAAACAATGGCTCCCACTAGCCCTAGGCTAGCCTTACGCCAGTCTGGCCAGCGCCACGCGCCTTGTCTCAAACGCGTCCAGGCGGTCTTAAAACGACGACCCCAAGTCCAGACAGGCTGAGGCGCGCGGCCTTCAACTAGCCAATAGAAGATTTCGCTAGCCAGTAGGATAACCAATAAGACCAGGATAGCTGTCCAGGCGGTATGAGGTAGCGCCTTGAGTAGGCCGGTCAGGAGCGGATAGTACCAGAGGTAGAAGGAGTAAGAACGGCGACCAAAATGGGTCAAAAAGCCCCAATCAAAGACCAAACGCCCTAGGGTTGCGCCCCCCACTAAGGCCAGCACTAGTAACATGGTCAGGGCGTTGAAGGCTGGTAACCAGAGATAGTAGGTAATGCCTGACTGGTCTGATGCAGTAAAGCTAAGCACTAGCATGAGCGCAATTGACACTAAAGCCAGAATATTGAGCATGACTTGCTTGTGCTGATAGCGATAGCAAGCGTTAAGGAAAATTGGCAATAAGTAAGCCAGGGCAATCCCACCCGCTACACTAGCAAAGCGGGTCACCAAACCATAATAAACCAGAGAGGGATCCCCTGATGGTTGGTAGAGATAGAAGGTCAATGTGTGACTGAGACTCATCAGAGCCAGCCAAAAGGCTGCCTTATAGTAGGCCGAAAAGTAGGCTTTCTGGGTCACCCAGATACCAGCCACTCCGACAAGGAAAGACTGGACATAAAGCGAATTATACCAGAGGTGGGTAAATGGCGAGGTCCCAGCCATCTGAGTAAAGTAGGACCGGCCGGCGCTAATCTGGAAGTAATTATTGAAGAAGAAGAGACTAGATAGAATGTCGCTTCGGTCATAAGTCAGCTCTCGTCGATCAAAGGCTAGCAGATAGGCCAATAGGATTAAAATAAAGACCAAGAGTGGCCACCAAAGCCGTTGGACTGTTTTTAAGACATAGTTTCTCAGGGCATGTGGCCGATTACCTTCTTGGATTTTCTCCATGCTTCGCGCAAGGAAGAAGCCCCCTAGGACAAAGAAACTATTGACCCAGAGAAAGCCACCGCTGGTCACGCTCGGAAAGAGGTGATAGCTAATGACCATCAGAATAGCCAAACCCTTTATGCCATTCAGGCCTCGTATATGTTGTCCTTTCATCTTGCCACCTACTTGTACTTGTTATTTTATTATTATAAGGGAAATCTTAGCCCTATACCGTAACAATCAGATTACGTTCTTAGGGCTTTCCGGCAACAAATGAACCCGTGTCTCCTTGCCCTATCAGCAAAAAAGAGACTGGAATCGAAATCCCAGTCCCTACATGATACTTACTGGTCTTAGGCTTTGCCTGTTGAACCAAACATGTCCATGATTTCTTTAGTTGTCTTCACAATGGCTTCTTTACCAGGTGCGATGACTTTACGTGGATCATAGACTTCTGAGTCAGCTGCTAATTTAGCACGAACAGCTGCTGTCCATTGTTGTTGCAATTCAGTGTTCACGTTGATTTTAGCGTGACCACGTTCGATTGCTTTCTTGATTTGGAATTCTGGAATCCCTGAACCACCGTGGAGTACAAGTGGAGCACCAGTTGCTTCAGAGATAGCAAGCATTTCATCAAAACCTAATACAGGTTCGCCAGCGTAAGTCCCGTGAACTGAACCTAAAGCAGCAGCTAAAGCGTCGATTTGACCTTCAGAAACCATGCGTTTGCATTCTTCTAAGTCAGCGTATTTGATCCCGCCGGTTACGCCATCTTCAGTACCACCAACTGTACCAACTTCTGCTTCTACAGAAACATTCTTAGGATGAGCATAAGCCACTACTTCTTTGGTTAAAGCGATGTTTTCATCGATTGGGTAGTGAGAGTGGTCGAACATTACGGAAGAGAAACCTGCATCGATGTATTGTTTACATACATCAACAGATGAACCGTGGTCTAAGTGCAAAGCAACTGGTACTTTTACATCCATTGCTTCCAACAAACCATTTACCATGCCGACAACAGCAACAGGGCCACCCATGTACTTACCAGCACCTTCAGAAACCCCTAAGATAATTGGTGAATTGTTTTCTACGGCAGCTTGTAATACCGCTTGGGTCCATTCTAAGTTGTTGATGTTGAATTGACCAACAGCGTAATGACCTTCTTTTGCTTTCTTCAACATTTCCGTCATACTTACTAAACGACTCATGTTTATGCCTCCTTGAATTGGATTATTTTATGTTTTTATTATACTCCATTTTCACTGCCTTGGCTAGTCTTTCCCCCTAGCCCTGGCCAGAAACTGCGCCATAGCGTTTTATTCACAAGTTCGCCTCTTGTCTAGTCAGGCACCGCGCATCTTCAGACAAAAACCGCACAAGCTCTGAAAACTTGTGCGGTCCTTGACTATGCTTGTTGCGCTTGGCAGGCTGCCACGAAACCATCAAAAATAGCTTGTGGTCGGTTAGGACGAGAAATAAATTCCGGATGGAATTGCGCCGCAATAAAGAATGGGTGGTCTTTAATTTCGACAATTTCCACCAAGCGACCATCTGGGCTCAGGCCTGAGAAAGTCAAGCCTGCTGCTGCTAAACGCTCACGGTAGGCATTATTAAACTCATAACGGTGACGGTGGCGTTCTTGAACCACCTCTTGGCCATAAAGTTGATGAGCCAAGGTCCCTTCTACTAAGCGGCAAGGGTAGAGACCCAAACGCAGCGTGCCGCCCAAGTCGCCTTCTGCCTCTTGGTCAGGCAGGAGATCGATAATTTTGTGTGGGCAAGCTGGATTTTCTTCACCTGTATCCGCATCATGGATGCCTACCACATTACGGGCAAACTCGATGCAGGCCAATTGCATACCCAAGCAAATCCCGAAGAATGGTAATTTGTGTTCGCGAGCATAGCGAATGGCTGCGATTTTTCCGATTAGGCCTCGGCTACCGAAGCCACCTGGTACTAAGACGCCATCGACATCAGCCAAGTAGTCCGCGACATTCTGATCATCCACTTCTTCGGCATCAATCCAACGAATGTCAATCTCAGTATCGTGTGCATAACCTGCATGCTTGAGTGCTTCCACAATGGATAGGTAAGCATCTGGCAAGGACACGTATTTACCGACTAGACCGACCGTGACCTTACCCTTAAGATTGAGCACCTTATTTTCTAGCGCACGCCAATCGGTCATATCTGCTTCTGGACATTGGATACCAAAGTGGTCCAGTACCAAATCATCCATGCCTTGCGCTTGAAGATTAAGCGGAATCGTATAGAGGGTCTCGACGTCGCGAGACTCAATCACAGCATTAGGTTTAACGTCACAGAAGAGGGCTAACTTGTCCTTAATACCACTTGGTAACTCTTCTTCGGTACGGACTACCAAGATATTAGGCTGAATCCCCAAGCTCCGCAGTTCCTTGACGCTGTGTTGAGTTGGCTTGGTCTTGAGCTCACCTGCCGCTTTGAGGTAAGGGATGAGGGTAGTGTGAATATAGAGCACATTGTTGGCGCCCATGTCGGCCTTCATTTGGCGCAAGGCTTCAAGGAATGGTAGGGACTCAATATCCCCTACTGTCCCCCCTACTTCAGTGATGACAATATCGGCATCGGTTAATTCACCTGCACGACGGATTTTATCTTTGATTTCGTTAGTGATGTGCGGAATCACCTGAACCGTTGCCCCGAGATAGTCACCCCGACGTTCTTTCTTGAGCACTTCGGAATAGACCTTACCGGTAGTGACATTGGAATATTGGTTCAAGTTAATGTCGATGAAACGCTCATAGTGACCTAAGTCCAAGTCAGTCTCGGTCCCGTCATCGGTGACAAAGACTTCCCCGTGTTGGTAAGGACTCATGGTGCCGGGGTCCACATTGATATAAGGATCGAATTTTTGGATGGCTACTTTGAGACCACGATTCTTGAGCAGACGGCCTAAGGAAGCTGCTACAATCCCTTTACCAATTGAGGAAACTACCCCACCCGTTACAAAAATATACTTTGTCATGTCACTACTCCTTTTCCTTGTCTATTTACTAAATGAAAATCGCTCCCCGTTCTAGGAACAGGGAGCGCTCACTCGGTCAGTTGCCCCTAAAAAGCTTTAGGGGGCCCACATAAAATATTACGCTAAAGCTCTGACCGCGTCAAGTTTATTCTTCTTCGTCTTGTAACTCTTCTTCGTATTCTTCGTCTTCTGATTCGAAGTCATCGGCTTCATCATCTTCAGCCTCGAAGGAAGCATCACCGTCTAAATCTAGGTCATCGTCGCCGAAATCAGAGAGGTCAGAAGCGTATTCGCCCAACTCTTGACTTTCGTCGTCGTCTAAGTCAACGGCATCGTCTTCAATGAGGGTTAGACCACGAGTATCGTCGTCATCCTCATCTTCCTCATCCACATCACCGTAATCGTCTAAATCAGTATCGTAGATATCATCTGCATCTTCTGGATCATCATCGTTGTAGTCGATCATGTCGTCTCCTTCAGAGAAGGCATTGTATTTACGTTTCTTACGACGGCTAACTGGACGATCATCTTCAGCTTCAGCGCTAGAGATAATTTCTTCATCGATTGCATCGATTGGGTACCAGCCACGCAAGCCCCAACGATTCTCCCCCAAGGAGATAAAACGGCCATCGATATTTAAGTCAGTATAGAAGCGGACCATACGGCTTTCTAGCTCTAACTCTGATAATTCCAAGTAGTTTTGGATTTCAATCAGTAATTCCGTAAAGTCTACCACATCACCTTTTTGTTCTAAAATTGCGTGAGCAACTTCAATCATGGATAAATCTTTGCGGTCTTGTCCTTCAAATTGTTTCAAAATCATGGTTTGACACACCCTCCCTAGTATACTCTTATATATTACCTATTTAAGCGACATAAATCAATCGAAAACGATAGTTTCCTAGCAATTCTTGGTCATTTTTTAATTGATAATCGACGGTCAAGGCATAGCGGATTTTTCCTGCTTGATCTGCCGGCTCAAAATGCCAGTGCAAGTGCTGGGTATGGACACTCAAAGGCCAGCTACCCTGAGGAGTCTGGTAGCTGGTCATGGTTTCTTGGTCTGGCACAAAGAGCAGCACCCCCTGGGCCTGACTGACTTGAATCTGGGTGCTTCCATCAGCTTGGGGTAGCCATTTGACTTCAACAGGTTCTTGATTGAGGTTTTGATAGGTCAGCTTGGTAAAAGATTCTAGCTCTAAGAGGACCGCCCGGGTCTTGTGGTCATAACGTTCTACCTGCTGACTATCGGGATAAATAATTTGTTGTTCGACCTGAAGGTCAATGCTTACACGTCTCATGAAGCTCCTTTCTGGCCACTTGTTCACTTTCTGTCACAAGATGGGCCTCTCGAATGGTTCTATATAGTCATTATACCGCAAATCGTGCTATAATAACACCATAGCAATCGCTCTCATCTGCATTTAGGAGCGCAGCTTTGATAAGAAAGGGGGAGGGCAGAATGGCATTGCCGCAATTTCCGTATTTATCACAGCATGAATGGCGTTACTTCGACGATGCTAGCCATGTTCCGGCGCTAGCGGCAAGCGATAGTTTGGCCTATCAGGACAGCTTCATTCGTTGGCTACCTCATTTACAAGGGGACCAGCCTCAAGGCCTCGTTCACTTTTATTCCATTGATCGTCCCACTGTCCTCTTGGGCGCCAAAGATAGCCGTCTGCCTAACTTAGCGGCTGGTTTGGCCTACCTAGAAGAGCAAGGCTTCGACTATGCCCTCCGGCCCCATGGTGGTTTGGGTGTGGTCTGTGATCCAGGCATCCTGAATATTGGCTTGGCAAGCGACCTGACCCACTTCCCCCTATCCATTGATGCCGCCTATGAACAGATGGTGGCCCTGATTGGACTGTCCCTGATGCCTTATGGCCTTAAGCTTGAAGCCTATGAAATCGCCCAATCCTACTGCCCCGGCACCTATGACTTGGTCGTGGGCGGACAAAAAATCGGTGGCATTGCCCAACGTCGCTTTAAGACTGGTCTGACAACTGCGGCTTATATCAGTGTGGCGGGCGACCAAGCTGCTCGCGCCCAACTCATGGCGGGCTTTTACCAGGCAGCTGGAGCAGACGACAGCTATCCTAAGGTAGACCCTGCAGTTATGACGACTCTGGCTCATGCTTGTGGTCAACCACTTGACCGCCAGACCTACCAAGAAGAGTTGATCCAGCTGATTAGCCGCTATCAGAAACTAGCGCCAGGTGACTATCAAGATCCTGACCTAGTGCCTATCTTTACCAAAATGCGCCAAGTTTCCTTGGCCCGTACCCAATCACTAAAAGCAGAAGTAAATAGCAAGCAAGATAGCTAAGGAGGTTATGCCATGTTTAACTTTGATGGGGCCGTTGCGGCCCAAAAACTCAGCCGTGAGAAGGTCTTCCGCGACCCGGTACATGGCTATATCCATATCCAAGACCAGATTATTTTAGATCTGATTAACACGCGAGAATTCCAACGCCTGCGCCGTATTAAGCAATTGGGCGGTTCCGTCTACACCTTCCACGGGGCCGAACATTCGCGCTTCGGTCACTCCCTAGGTGTCTATGAAATTACACGCCTCATAGTCGACAAATTCGAACGCCAATACCTGTCCCAAACGCCGGGTGACGGCCTTTGGCAGGCCTCCGAGCGCTTGGTCGCCCTCTGCGCTGCCTTACTCCATGACATCGGTCATGGCCCCTTCTCCCATGCCTTTGAAGGAATCTTCCATACCAACCATGAGGAGATTACTCAACGTATTATCACCTCGCCTGAAACTGAAATTCATCAGGTCTTGCTACAACTTGGCCCAGAATTTCCGGCTAAGGTCGCCAGTGTCATTAATAAGACCTATCCTAATCAACAGGTAGTCCAGCTGATTAGTAGCCAGATTGATGCCGATCGCATGGACTATCTGCTTCGCGATGCCTACTATGCTGGCGTCTCCTACGGCACTTTCGATTTGACGCGGATTTTGCGGGTGATTCGCCCCTTCAAAAACGGCATTGTATTCGACTTCTCGGGTATGCACGCCATTGAAGACTATATCGTTAGTCGCTATCAAATGTATATGCAGGTCTACTTCCACTCCGTCTCCCGCGGCATGGAAATGGTCCTCCACAGCCTACTGACCCGCGCTAAGACCTGTTATCTGGAAAAAGCGGACCAGATGAAGACCCAAATCAGCTTCCTAGAGCCCTTCCTACGAGGGGATTGGCTCCTATCTGATTACTTGCGCTTGGACGACCACATCCTCAGCAGCTACTTCAACCACTGGCTAGACGAAGAGGATATCTTGCTGGCAGATTTGGCTAATCGCTTCCTAACCCGCAAACCTTTCAAATCCGTCCTGACTAGTCCCGAAGAGAAGACTGAGCTGACCATTGCCATCGACCAAGAGTTGGTCCGTCTGGGCTATGACCCTTACTATTATTTCGCGGAGAATTCTAGTTTTGACCTGCCTTATGACTATTATCGTGTAGGTCAGATTAGCAAACGCACCCAGATTGAGCTCATTACCAAGATGGGGCAGATTGTTGAGCTATCTCAAGTTAGTCCCTTAGTCAATTCCCTAGCCGGCAAGCAGCGTGGCGATTTGCGTCTCTACTTCCCTAAAGAAATTTTGACCACAGCCGAGGATACGGCGGCCGACCAGGTCAATGAGAACCAGACCACCTTGCTAGCGGCTTATTACAATGAGCGCAACGACGTTACCCAGAATATTCAACAACGACTGTTCTAAGGATTAGAAATAGATACTAGCTTTTCAAACGGTGAATAACTGTATTCGCTCAAGCAAACATCATGCCCATGGAAGGGGACCGGCTTTAGCCTGGCTATCTGCCAGTCTTCCGCCTTGTCAGGCTATGGAATCGCTAAGTCGCGACGCTCCAAGCGCTTCTCATACGCCTGCCATCCTCAACCTTCCAATGGCATGATGTTTGACGCGACTACAGTTATTCACCTAGCTTCAAGGCTAAAAGCTATCCTCTCACAGTACAAAAAAATAATCCACACACAAAAAACCCATTATATCATATATGATATAATGGGTTTTTTCTATGCGCTAATTTCTTCTAAGTATCCATCGCGTATGGTAAGGACGCGGTCGTATTGGGAAATGAGGTCTGGCGTAATATGGTGCTCAATATCAATAACCAAGCCGGGATACTGACGTAAAACTTGGTTTAAGGCGTTTGCAGCCTGAGCATCAAGTCCTGAAAGAGCCTCATCCACTAGCAAAATAGGCTTTTTGAAGAGAAGCGCACGTGCAACCTCTAATCGCTTGAGTTCACCGCCTGACAAAATTTGTTGGTCGCCACCCAAAACTCTAGCCAAAGATTCTGGATCAGCAAACTTCGCCAATCCTACAGCTTGTAAGGCCATTTCCATTTCCTCTGACGCGTAATCTAGTCCTAAACTTAAATTTTCTCCTAAAGTCAGATTAAAAACAAAGGGTGCTTGTTCCACCATACCAAACCAAGATCCTTCATCCGATGGTAATGCATCTCGATTCAGACTCACTTTGCCTTCCAGCAGTGGGATTTCGCCCATCAGAGTCTGGATAAGGGTTGACTTACCCGAACCTGATGGCGCCTGCAGGAGGATTTTTTCTCCCAAGTTCAACTGGAGATTCAAGCCTTTAATCAAAGGACGATTTGGATAACCAACTGTCCCATCCTGCACCTGAATCAATGTTTGCTTTTCACCACGCACTAACTCTAGGTGCGACTTTTCGGCTTGAACTGGTTGCATTATCTTGTCTAGGAGTGGCTGTGTTGCGGACATATTATTATAAAGTTGAATACAGGTCATTAGGGGAGAAATCACCCGATCTGCCGCCATGTAAATGGTAATCAGCGCCCCCACCGTTAGACGACCTGCCATGACAGATTGAATGCCTAGTAGCAAACCCACCAAAAGGGCACCAACATAGAGTAAACTAACCAAGGTATTGGCTATTTGTTGCTTGAGCTCCATTTGGAGATAGGCTGACTCTGAATGATTCAATTGGGACATAACACGCGTTTGTCCCGGTAGTAGTGCCTGAAAGCGACTTAAGAGTTTACGCCCTTTAAGAAAATCATCCAATTGATTGACGAAGCGCTGGTTTTCTCCTTGCCAGTTTACAGTGGCCTCTTTGAGCCACTTGGCGCTGAGGCGCGGTACCAAGACAGGTATAAATCCTAGCCCAACAAAAATCAGCCCTACTGGTACATCAAGCATCATTAAGAAGCTAAAAGTAACCGCCGTCTGCAAAAGACAGTAGACAAATGTCAAGAGGCTAGCGACTATCCGCTCATCAATCTGCGTCACCTCGGTCGTAATACTAGCCAGATAGCCACTAGCAGCGCCCAATCGCGGTCTAGCACTGGCCTTAGTCAATTCTTGCGCTTTTAACTCAATCCTAACTTGGGTCCGAATTTTAGCTAGGAAGTAACGCTGTAAGGCCTGCGAAAGGGCAATTAGCATGAGAAAAGCAAGCCACTGCACTGTTGTCCAAGTCCCGGAAACGTAATCTCCCACTGTCAGAAAGTCGGTAAAACGCCCTAAAAAGTATGGTCCCCCGATACCATCGAAGGAAAGTAAAATAGAAAATAGGATGCAAGCCAAAACTAAATTAAACTTTCCAACAAACAATTTACTTATTTTCCTCATCTGTCACCCCGCCCTTTCCTAATAAGGCCCCATATAAATTTAGTGCGATATCTTGTTTTGCATTTTATCCTTAAAACTCCCGTTTGTCAATATCCATAAAAAGATAGTAAAGGGGTCATTTTGAATTCATAAATTCTCTTAAGCGTATGTAACCAGGGGCAAGCTATTCATTAACGTATTCACGGACAAAACAAAAAAAAGCTAGAGACTCCGATAAAACGGAGTTTCTAGCTTTATTTCTTAGCTTGAAAATTACTTCAAGGTTACAGTTGCGCCAACTTCTTCTAAGGCAGCTTTCAAAGCTTCTGCGTCTTCTTTAGAAGCGCCTTCCTTGACTACAGATGGTGCGCCGTCAACTAATTCTTTAGCTTCTTTCAAGCCTAAGCCAGTTGCTTCACGGACAACCTTGATAACTTTGATCTTACCTGCACCTGCGTTAGTTAATTCAACGTCAAATTCAGTTTTCTCTTCAGCTGCTGCTGCTGGACCTGCTGCTACTGCTACAGGAGCTGCTGCAGTTACGCCAAATTCTTCTTCGATTGCTTTTACTAAATCGTTTAATTCGATGATTGTTGCTTCTTTGATTTCAGCAATAATGTTTTCAATGTTTAATGCCATGATTAATTTCCTCCATTAAGTTTAGTATTGTGTAATTAAGCTGCACTTTCTTTTGCTTCTGCAACAGCTTTAATAGCCAATGCAGTGTTGCGTACTGGGGCTTGCAGTACAGAAAGGAGCATAGAGAGCATGCCGTCGCGGTCTGGAAGAGCTGCAAGAGCCTTCACGTCTTCTGCTGAAGCTGCTTTCCCTTCGATTAAGCCACCTTTGATTTCAAGCTTTTCAGCTTTCTTAGCGAATTCTGCGATAACTTTCGCTGGCGCTACAACTTCTGATTCGCTGAACACGATAGCAGTTGGGCCTACAAAGTGAGCATCCAAGCCTTCGATTTCAGCTTGAGCAGCAGCACGACGTAAGATGGTGTTTTTCACAACCTTCATTTGCACGCCGTTATCACGTAACTCTTTACGTAAGTTAGTCACTTGTTCAACGGTTAAGCCTAAGTAGTCAACAACGACTACAGATGCTGCAGATTTGAGTTCTTCAGCAACTTTTGAAACTTCTTCTTGCTTTTTCAAGAGAATTGCTTTTGTCATAATTTCACCTCCGCTAGTTTGATATAGAGATTTTTATGTTGTCATAAAAAATCTCTATGTCACCTTAGACATAGAGATAGCTTCCATTCGTGGAACTTCCTCGGTAAGAAATTAAGGCCTGCGCCACTTACTGTCTTCGGTCGTTATATTAACGTATGTTATTGTAGCGAAGAAGGGCCATCATGTCAAGCCTCTTCGCGGATTTCTCGCTAAAAATTAGAGAGAAGTAACATCCAACTTGATCCCAGGACCAAAAGTAGTGCTCAAAGTCAAGTTGTTGATGTAAGTACCTTTAGCAGCAGCTGGTTTCACACGCAAGATTTGCTCGTGAAGCGCCTTGAGGTTTTCAACCAATTTGTTGTCTTCAAAAGATACTTTACCGATTGGCACGTTCACGATACCAGCTTTGTCAGCACGGTAAGTGACTTGACCAGCTTTGATGTCGTTAACTGCTTTGGTTACGTCCATGGTAACAGTCCCGGTTTTAGGGTTTGGCATCAAGCCTTTTGGCCCTAAGACACGACCAAGGCGACCCACTTGACCCATCATGTCAGGGGTAGCGACCATCACGTCGAATTCTAACCAACCGTCAGAAATCTTTTGGATTAAGTCTGCTTCACCAACAAAGTCAGCACCTGCTGCTTCCGCTTCTTTAGCTTTTTCGCCACGCGCGATTACAACTACACGGCTGGTTTTACCAGTCCCGTGTGGCAATACCATTGCGCCACGGATTTGTTGGTCAGCTTTCTTAACGTCGATGTTTAAGTTGTAAGAAACTTCAACGGTAGCGTCGAACTTAGCGAAGTCGATTTCTTTTGCTAAGGTAACAGCTTCGTTAGCTTCGTATTTTTTGTTGCGGTCTACTTTTGCAAGAGCCGCTTGTAAGTTTTTGCTCTTTTTAGCCATTTTTCTTCCTCCTATGTTGTGGTTATAACGGTTTGACCTCCCACACCCGATAGAATTCGGGTTGAGAAGCTACATTGTGCTTAGTCTTGGACTGTAATCCCCATTGAGCGAGCAGTACCTTCAACCATGCGCATTGCAGCTTCAACATTGGCTGCATTTAAGTCTGGCATTTTAGTTTCTGCGATTTCTCGTACTTGATCTTTGGTTACAGTGGCAACCTTAGTTTTGTTAGGTACACCTGAACCTTTGTCAACTTTAGCAGCTTTCAGTAACAATACTGGAGCTGGTGGAGTTTTGGTGATGAAAGTAAATGAACGGTCTTCGTATACAGAGATAACAACAGGAATAATCAAGCCTGCTTGATCTTGTGTACGAGCGTTGAACTCTTTACAGAACCCCATGATGTTTACTTGTGCTTGACCGAGCGCTGGACCTACTGGTGGAGCAGGGCTTGCTTTGCCGGCTGGGATTTGTAATTTAACTTGTTTTACGACTTTTTTAGCCACGAAACATTCCTCCTTAATTTTTGGTTCGTGATGTGGTTCATGGAAGCCTAAGCCTCCTCCCACTCAGTGTGCGTACTTTGCGCACCGTACTATTATAGCATACTCCAGCAAATATGCAATGCCTTAAGGCCTGATTTCGAGAGATTTTTTTGCTCTGCAAGATTCTGCTCATGCTTAGCTTTTTCCGCACAAGAAAAGCCCCCTGGAAAGGGAGCTCCTTATTTACGCTTCACCAAGTAATTCTTCAACCTTCTGGTCTTGGAATTTTTCTTCGTGTGGCAAGATTAAGTTGAGCAGGACGCCAGCCAAGGCGCAGAGGGCAGTACCGGATAAGGTCACCGGTCCTAATTTGAGAACCGCGCCGCCCAAGCCTAGCACTAGCATGGAACTGGCGATAATCAAGTTGCGGACTTGGTGGAAGTCGACTTGCTTCTCAATCAGCACTTTCAAACCGTTAGAAGCAATGACCCCATAGAGTAGGATGGCCATACCACCTAATACGGGTTTAGGAATGGTGGAGATGATGGCCGTGAATTTGCCCATAAAGCTAAGCCCGATAGCAAAGAGGGCGGCATTGCGAATGACAGAGACGGAAGCGATACGGGTCATCCCTACCACCCCAGTATTCTCGCCATAAGTGGTATTGGCCGGGCCACCAATAAAGGCTGACACAGCGGTCGCCACCCCATCCCCAATCAAGGTCCGATGGAGGCCTGGTTTTTCCAAGAACTTACGGCCACAGATTTGCCCCAACACTGTATGGTCCCCAATATGTTCTGCAATGGTCACGACCGCTACCGGCAAAATCGCCCAAGTCTCTGGCCCAAAGTAGAGGTGATAGCGACTGAAGAAGCCCCCAGTTTCAAATGGCAAATAGAGATGTGGCACTTCAAACCAAGCTGCCTCTAGGACTGGCTTAAAGTCTACCAAACCAAAGACAACGGCCACCAAGTAGCCCCCAATAATCCCAAAGAGGAAGGGGATGATTTTGAGAAAACCCTTGGCTTTGGTATTGATGAAGGCCGTGATTAAGAAGGTAACAAGGGCGACCAGGATATGTTTGATGTCGCCCCCCTCCACAAAACCAGCATTCTTAACTGCTGAGTTGGCTAAGCCCAAACCGATTACCATAATCATGGGCCCAATCACAATAGGCGGCAGCAAGCGATCAATCCAAGTAGTTCCAATTGCCCGAATCAAGAGGGCCATTCCAACATAGACTAGCCCAACTAGCACCACCCCGGTTTGGGCAGCAGAGACATCGCCATTCATCTGACTATTAGCGAAGGACATGGCCTGGATAAAGGCGAAGGACGACCCTAGGTAGACCGGCACCTTGAACTGGGTCGAGACCATGTAGATGAGGGTCCCAATCCCTGAGGCAAAGAGCGCCACCGAAACCGGCATCCCCAGAATCAGGGGCACCAGAACGGTCGCCCCAAACATAGCAAAGACGTGTTGGGCGCTCAACAAGAGCCCTTGTAGGAAAGGCGGCTTCTGCTCGACATCAAGCAGCATGCGGACTTTGGACGTTTGTAGTTCCATCATAACCTCTTTTCCGGGCTCCAAGACATGACAAAGAGCCCTCTGAATTTATTCCAAGGGCTCGGTAAAGTGATTTAGCCTTCTCCACCTCACGGGATGGAATTAAAAGCCCTTATTGGGAGATAGTATAGCATACGTGAGGCTCTTTGACGAGTCTCAGCTGGACATTTATCAAATTTTGTTAAGACTTCATTACTCGCCCCACAAAAAGAGACTAGGAAGCTTATTTCCTAGTCTCTACCTTGATTAAATATCTTCTTTTTTAACTTGCACGAAGTCTAATTCCGCCACTGTCTCACGACCAAACATTTCAATCACTACTTTGAGTTTGTCATGATCACGGTCGATTTCCTCGATTTGACCAGATAGGCCAGAGAAAGCCCCGTCGATAATGGACACGTAATCGCCTTCTTCTACATTGAGTTCTACACGTTGACTTGGCATTGGCGCATCACCCAAGATAGCCGCAATTTCTTCTGGCAAGAGTGGGGATGGTTTTGAGCCGGCACCATGAGAGCCAACAAAACCAGTTACACCTGGTGTATTACGAACAATAAACCAAGCCTCATCAGACATTTCCATCTCTACTAGGACATAGCCAGGGAAGGTCTTTTCGACTTTTTTCTTCTCTACGCCATCGGTCTTCTCAACCACTTCTTCTTCAGGCACCGCAATACGGAAGATGTGGTCTTGCATGTTCATGCTTTCCGTCCGCATCTCGATATTTTCTTTGACCTTGTTTTCGTACCCTGAGTACGTGTGTAATACATACCATTCTTTACTCATCTGTCTACTCCTTTTATTTGAACCGGCAAAATAAAAAACCTACATTGGGTAGGTCGCTATCGTTAGCCTTAGTATAACATAAGGGCGGCCACTGAGACAAGACCCGGCCCAAGGAATTTCCCTGGGCATTTGGCCTAGTGGCTAGTCTTGATTTCTCTCCAAACCTGCATGGGCAATCCGGGCAGCTGCTGCCGCTGCAATGGCACCTACCAAGTCATCAATGAAAGTATTGACACGGCCAGGTGTCTTGGAATCCAACTCTTTAACGATGCCGGTCTTCATTTTATCTACATAGCCAAAGTTGGTCAGGCCAATCGATCCGTAGACGTTGACAATGGACAGGGCCAGAATCTCATCAATACCATAAAGACCCGCATCGCGGGCAATAATGTCTCGCAAAATAGGCGAGAAGTGGCCCGCTTCTACCGCCATATCTAACTCAATACCAGTGACTACTGCGTGCTGAACCTCGCGTTTCTTGAGGACTTCTTGAACGTGGGCTTGGCATTGCTCAATGGTAATATGGGGCACATAATCTACTTGTAAGTCGTAGACAATGTGGGCAATATCCTTAATAGTCACGCCTCGTTGGCTTAAGAGAGCATACATATGTTGTTCTAAGCGTTCATCGTGTGTCATGAAACCACCGTCCTTTTCCCTAAAGTAAATCAATCCGCCTAGAGAGATTCTCCAAGCGGATTGAGCTTTTCTATCTAAGTGCCTACCTCTCGCTCGCTTAGAGGGCGTAGAAGTAATTGAGTAAGTTGGACAAGCCAAAGTCGATGCCACCGAAGTAGAGGCCTAATAAAACGACCATAATGATGACTGTCCATGTATATTTGTTGACTTCACCTAAGCTTGGCCAAGTCACACGTTTCATTTCTTTTCCGACGTTCTTAATGTATCCCATGCTCTAATACCCTTCTATTTAGTTTCTTTATGCAAGGTATGCTTGTTGCAATACTTGCAGAATTTCTTGATTTCTAAGCGTTGCGACTGTCCCATCTGCGTGGGTGTCATGTGGTAATTACGTTGACCACATTCACTACAGGCTAAGGCACCTTTCTTTTGAGCCAAGGCAACTACCTCCTTTTGATGCTATATCATCTTTTAATGATAGGCAGTTCCCAGCTATTTGTCAAGCCTCTTGCAGAAATCTTCTAGTTTTTTACGACAGCGGCTTAGGGCACTTTGACAAGAACGTTGGGACTTGCCCTTGACCTGAGACATCTCCTCGACACTCATGCCATCTAGGCAAGCTAAGAGAACCTCTTTTTCCCAATCAGACAAACTTGAAAAATAACCATCGGAGGCTTCACGTGCCAGACACCAATCTTCTGGTGCCACATCATGACCTTGGGCTAGGGGACTCAAAGGATCGAAATGTGCCTCTAGTTGTTCTCTCACATAGTCATCCACATCCAGAGAAACACAATCGGATGCTTGAACACGTTTATGAGCCGATTCATAACGATATAAATGGCTAAAATGTCGGATAAGGACAATTTTAAAGTAACTCTTGAAGGGAATTCCACCATTATAAGTGAAGATGGCCTTCCACAAAGTAACTCTAGCTTCTTGTTGGAAGTCTGCATAATCAAGATAGGCAGACTTACTCATCAAATAACAACTTCTAATCAAAGGACTGAACTGGCGCAACAATTGTTCAAATTGTTGGCCATCAAAATCTGCCTTGAGTGCTGCAACTGCTTGATCTAGTGCTGGCAACTCTGTGTCTTCGTACTGATGAAAATCCATGGGTGTTTCCTCCTCTATAAAGGTTATTATAGGGGAGAAGGAAAAGGTTTATCCCATATGTTTAAAGTGTTTTGCGCAATTGATCGAGTTTCGCCAATTGTTTTGCGCTCCACGGGCTGTGCCGGCGGAGCCGTCTACTATAGTAACGTTCGACATCTGCAGTCATTTCTTCCTTGGCTAACTTCAAATCAAGCCATAATTCTTGAGCCGACATACGAAGGGCTCCCTGTTGAAAAATAGTCCATTGCTCAGCCATATCACTCGTTGCCACCGTCACGCGGTTCAACGGATGAATATAGGCTCCTACTCCCCTCTCAATATACGAGTCTGCCGTTTCGTTCTCCTCGGTAAAAACCACTTGCACTCCAGACTGCTCAAGCCTTGTCGCTCGTCCAGGCACTAATTGGGCATCAAAGAC
The DNA here is from genome assembly GCF_963520105.1 of uncultured Abiotrophia sp. Classification (NCBI taxonomy): domain Bacteria; kingdom Bacillati; phylum Bacillota; class Bacilli; order Lactobacillales; family Aerococcaceae; genus Abiotrophia; species uncultured Abiotrophia sp. The sequence continues at coordinate 54,704 of NZ_CAUQPN010000002.1, read as the reverse complement.
CACAATCACCTGAACCTGTCTCACCCTGGCATAACTGGCCAGTTCAGCTATTAGTCGATCCCGCGCTTCTTGGATATTAACCACTTGAAGACGCGACAGGTGTGGCCACGCACCAATCATATTGTAGCCATCCACCAAAAGGTAGGCCTGTCTTTTCATCTAGTGATTCCCCTAATTCATCCGATGCCGGGCAACTTCATAAACCAATACGCCTGCTGCCACGCTAGCATTAAGACTTTGGACATGTCCCACCATTGGGATGGTGACAATACCGTCTGCTTTTTGCTTCACAAGAGGAGAGACCCCTTGACCTTCATTTCCAATGACAATCGCTAAAGGCCCTTGACTATTCCACTGGCGCACATCTTCTCCCGCCATATCCGTGGCGAAGACCCAGATCCCTTGATTTTGTAGCAGTTCAATGGTCTGAGCGATATTTGCAACACGAACAACGGGCACATGTTCGATAGCCCCTGTGGATGTCTTGGCAACAATGCCTGTTAAACCGACTGCGCGACGCTTAGGAATGATGATTCCGTGGACACCAAAAGCATCCGCCGTGCGAAGAATGGACCCCAAATTATGAGGATCTTCAATCCCATCAAGAATCAGTAGGAAAGGAGGCTGACCTTTACTTTCGGCCAAGGCAAGGCAGTCTTCTATGGTCTGATAATCAAAAGGAGGCACGGTGAGAACCAACCCTTGGTGGTTAGCACCTTGGGTCAATTCATCCAGTTTACTTTTCGGAACTTCTTGAAAAATTCCGCCGTGGTTTTTTACTAATTCTATTATACTACTTATTTTAGAATCTGCCAGCCCTTTTTGATAAAAAAGTTTATTTATTCCCTTATTTTTTTTAAGGGTTTCCATTACCGCGTGTTTGCCAAAGATAATTTCCTCTTGGGAAGATACTTCTTGATTATTTTCTATTTTCTTGTCTGTTGTTTCATCATATTTCTTTTTATGCGTTTGTCGCTTGCTAGTTGATTTGCGCGACCGACTTGTCTCATATTTCATTCTATTGTCCTCTCTGATCGATCAGGGCTAGAGACTGGGCAATCAACTCCTCCAAACGCTGACTTTGCCCGGAGAGATGAAGCCAGCCAAGTAGGGCTTCAAAGCCTGTTGCCTGGCGGTAATCGCCAATGCTAGCATTCTTAGCCTTGGTATTAGCCTTATGATTACGCCCCCGTTTATAGATGGTTAATTCCTCTTCATTTAAGGTCTCTTGGTCCCGCAGACACTGCATGGCATAGGCCTGGCCCTTGGCCTCTACATAGCGGGTCGCTGCCCGATGCAGACGATTGGGCTGGGTCAAGCCAGAGGCAATGACATGCTGTCTGACATAAACCTCATAGATAGCATCCCCAATATAGGCTAGAGCAGCCCCATTTAATTGATCCACTTGATTCATCGATTCACTCGCTTCCAAACCGTACCTTGAGGCGTATCATCTAAGAGAATGCCTTGCTCTTTGAGTTGATCACGAATCGCATCGCTACGGGCGAAATCCTTGTTGGCCCGGGCTTGACGGCGTTCCTCAATCAGCGCCTCAATTTCCTGATCAATACTATTGCTTTTATCTTCTAAATCCAAGCCAAATACTGCTAATAAATCATGTAGGACTTTGTCATAAAGTGACAGAACACCCTGGCTAGTTACTTCTAGCTCCAGGTAGCGGTTCAGGGACTTGACCAAATCAAAGAGAGCTGTAATCCCATTAGAAGCATTAAAGTCATCATCCATAGCGATCACAAATTGCTCTTGAATGCCATTAATCTCCGTTAACCAAGTCTCATGATCTTCAAGGTCTGCGCTAGCTTGCTCCTGACGGTGCTTAAGTCGACGAATTGCTTCCCGTAATTTGTTGACATTAGCTTGAGCTTCCGTAATCACAGCCTCATCATAGCGCAAAGGACGACGGTAGTGGGTTGTCGCCAACATGTAGCGAATGACCATAGGGTCGTAGTCTCCTAACAAGTCGCGCAAAAGGACAAAGTTCCCCAGGGATTTACTCATTTTCTCATCTTGCTTCCCAATGGTCACAAAGCCATTGTGGAGCCAGTAATGGGCAAAAGTATGGCCGGTGCAAGCTTCAGACTGGGCAATCTCATTCTCATGGTGAGGGAAGGTGAGGTCTTGCCCGCCCCCGTGAATATCAATGGTATCACCTAGGTACTTAGTGGCCATAACTGAACATTCAATATGCCAGCCAGGACGGCCCGGTCCCCACGGCGAATCCCAGGCGATTTCCCCAGGCTTGGCAGTCTTCCAGAGGGCGAAGTCCAGAGGATTGGCCTTGCGTTCTGCAACTACCTGATCCAAACGTTCGCTTGCGCCTACTAGTAGATCCTCTAGCGATTGGTCAGATAAATGGCCATAGTCCTTGAAGGATTCTGTCTTGAAGTAAACATCGCCTTCAGATTCATAGGCATGGCCTTTTTCAATCAAGGTCTGGACGAAAGCAATAATTTCCTCAATATTTTCCATAACTCGTGGATGAACGGTCGCCGGTTGAATATTGAGTTGCCCGGTATCTTCCTTGAAAGCCGCGATATATTTATCAGCAATGGCTTCGGGAGTTGAACCTTCGGCAATCGCTGCCTTGATAATTTTGTCATCGACGTCAGTAAAGTTGCTGACATAATTGACTTGATAACCTCGATACTGGAAGTAACGCCGAATAGTGTCAAAGGCTACCGCGCTACGGGCGTTGCCGATATGGATATAGTTATAGACGGTCGGACCGCAGACATAGAAAGCTACTTGCCCCTCTTTAATAGGACGGAAAACTTCCTTCTGTCGTGTCAAGGTATTATAGACTTGTATTGCCATAGTATTGCTCCTTTGCGTTAAAATAGTAAAAAGGCTCTAGCTAAGCCAATTAATTGGTGTCTGACCCTGCGCCTCTAAAAAGGCATTGGCTCGTGAAAAAGGTCGACTGCCAAAGAAACCGCGATAGGCAGATAGGGGGCTAGGGTGCGCCGATTCAATTACCAAGTGCTGGCTAGCGGTAATCAAAGCCTTCTTCTTGCGGGCATAGGCACCCCACAGGATGAAGACAACCGGCTGCTCCTGTTGATTGACGACCCGAATGATGGCGTCGGTAAATGGCTCCCAAATCTGACCTGCATGGCCGTTAGCCATACCGGCTGGAACGGTCAAACAGGCATTTAGCAGCAAGACGCCTTGTTGGGCCCAGGCCGTTAAGTCATGATTGGGCTTGACGCCAATGTCATCCGCTAATTCTTTGAGAATATTCTGAAGAGAAGGGGGAGCAGGCAAATCATTAGGTACAGAAAAGCTTAATCCTTGTGCCTGACCTGGCCCGTGGTAGGGATCTTGCCCCAGAATAACCACCTTGACATCCTCTAAGGGGGTCGTTTGGATGGCATTAAAGACCCGGTCACGCGGCGGATAGATCCTTCCTTGGCCGTAAACTTGGTCCATGAAATGATTTATTTGGCTGAAATAACCTACGGGTAGTTCTTCCTTAATGGCTTGATGCCAGGCAGAGTGTGACATATAGGGAGCCTCCTTAGATAGCAGATGCCTAAAAACAAAAGAGGTTGAGGCAAGTGCCCCAGCCTCTTATAGTCATCTTGAATTTTATGCCAAGAGCGCTACTACTTGGTCAATGTGGGATAGGACTTTTTCTTTGCCTAAGACTTCGATTAATGCAGGTAATTCTGGCCCATGCATTTGGCCACTCACAGCAATCCGGATTGGCATGAAGAGGCCACGCCCTTTGGCGCCTGTTTCCTTCTGCACTTCCTTGATGCAAGCTTTAATGTTTGCAGCCTCAAAGTCTTCTAAGTTCGCTAACTTCTCGCGAACCGCCGCCAAGACAGCCGGCACTTGTTCGCCTGCTAAAACCTCACGACTTTCTTCGTCAATCGTCAAACTATCGTTGAAGAAGAGGCTAGACAGAGATACGATTTCTGCCCCGTAAGACATTTGTTCGTGGAAAAGCGAGACGACCTTGGTCACCCAAGCTAACTCTTCTTCTGATGGATTAGCCGATACACGACCTGCCTCAATCAGATGTGGCAAGGCTAGAGCCGTCACGTCTTCAAGACTCGCTTGCTTCATATAGGTATTGTTAATCCATTCCAATTTCTTGGTATCGAAGGAAGCAGGTGAAGTAGACAAACGTTCATAGTCGAAGAGTTCAATCAACTGGTCACGACCGAAAATTTCCTCTTCACCAACTGGAGACCAACCCAAAAGAGCGATAAAGTTGAAGATAGCTTCTGGTAAATAGCCCAGGTTACGGTATTGTTCGATAAATTGCAAGATAGCACCGTCACGTTTGCTGAGTTTCTTATGAGTCTCAGCATTAACGATTAAGGTCATGTGACCAAAACGTGGGTAGTCCCAACCGAAAGCACCATAAATCATCATTTGCTTAGGTGTATTAGCGATGTGGTCGTCCCCCCGCAGTACGTGGGTAATGCCCATAAGGTGGTCGTCGACCGTTACCGCAAAGTTATAAGTTGGCATGCCGTCGCGCTTGCGGATCACCCAGTCACCAGAGACACTGCGTGATTCGAAGGTAATCGGACCCTTAACCAGATCTTCAAATTCATAAGTCACATCTTCTGGTACACGGAAACGAATAACCGGCACACGACCTTCTGCTTCAAAGGCAGCTTCTTCTTCAGGCGTTAGGTGAGCATGTTGGCCACCATAGTGTGGCATTTCGCCACGGGCTTGTTGGGCTTCACGTTCTGCTTCTAGTTCTTCTTCCGTCATGTAGCACTTGTAGGCCTTGCCTTCTGCTAAGAGTTGGTCAATCAGTGGGTTGTAAATATGCAGACGCTCTGACTGACGGTAAGGACCCACTTGGCCTGGCTTATTAGGCGCTTCATCCCAGTCCATCCCCAACCAGGTTAAGTTATCTAGCTGGCTCTTCTCGCCATGCTCAAGATTACGTTTTAAGTCGGTATCTTCAATCCGAATAACGAAGTCCCCGCCATAGTGGCGCGCAAAAAGATAGTTGAAGAGCGCTGTCCGCGCATTCCCGATGTGTAATTCTCCTGTTGGGCTTGGTGCATAACGCACACGTACTTTTGAAGTCATGTAGTTTCCTCTTTCCTTAGTAATGTGACTGCTTGGTTTCGATTTTATCTTGCGAGTGAGCGGGCTTAGCGAAAATCATACGCCCAGCGCTAGTTTGAAGGGCGCTAGTAACAATGACTTTCAGTCGCTCATTCATATAATGTTGCCCGTCTTCGACCACAATCATGGTCCCATCATCTAAATAGGCAACCCCTTGTTTGCGCTCAGTCCCGGACTTAACCACCGTGACTTCCATGATTTCGCCAGGAATCACGACGGGTTTGACTGCTAGGGCCAAGGCATTGATGTTAAAGACGGTGACATTCTGAAATTCACAGACCTTATTTAAATTATAATCGTTTGTGACCACGGCTGCATCAATTAATTTTGCCAAACGGATTAATTTGCTGTCAACCTCTGGCACATCGTCAAAATCCCCATCATAAAATTCGATTGGGATGAGCGATTCTTTTTGTAAACTGTTGAGAATATCCAGCCCTCGGCGGCCACGAGCACGCTTGAGCGAATCTGCTGAATCCGCGATGAATTGCAATTCCTTAAGCACAAAGTTAGGAATCACCAGTACCCCTTCTAAGAAGTGGGTCTTAGCAATGTCGGCAATCCGACCATCAATAATCACGCTAGTATCTAAAAGTTTGTAGCGGTGGAAATTCTCACCAGCCTTGCGCTCTAAGATACGGCTTTCCTGTTTTTCCCGCTTGCTAGCCGAACGACTAAAAATCGTCCGCCATTCATCCTGCCGACTGGTTGCAGTCTGATAGCCAACAATGGATAGGATGACTGATAAAACCAAGGGCAGGGCGTTAGAGATAAAGGGAATTTGCAAATTAGAGAAGGGGAGTGAGATGAGATAGCCGATAATCAGACCGACAACCCCACCAATAGTCCCGAAGAAAATGGTTGAGGTGGTTTGTTTGTTTAAGATTTCTTGTGTCTTGCGAATCCAACGAGCTAACAAAGGTGAGGCGAGATTTCCCAAGAGGGCGAAAATAATTGCGAATAATAAACCGTTAAAGTAGGTATTCAGCAAGAAATCTTGCGTTAGATGTAACCACGGCCAGATAGAAGCCCCAAAGGACACGCCAAAACTCAGTCCGATAATGGCTGAAACCATTAAGACAATACGTTTAAACATAACCTTCCTCCTTTCCTATTTTTTTAATGATGGCCTCCCCCTATTGGCGGGGGAAGACCTTATGAATGGCTTCCTGGATAGTGGCCACTGGCACAATCTCAATTGCCAGCTTCTGATCCAGACCTGCTAGATTATTTTTGGGAATATAGGCTCGCTTAAAGCCCAGTTTGGCAGCTTCCTTGAGGCGCTCCTTGATTTGGCTAACCCGTCGGATTTCCCCCGTCAGACCAATTTCGCCGATAAAGCAATCTTCGATATTGGTGGCCTGATTCCAATAACTAGACGCGATGCTGACGGCAATGGCCAAATCAATAGCTGGCTCGTCTAATTTAACGCCGCCTGTAATCTTGAAGAAGGCATCCTGATTTTGTACCAGCAGACCGCAGTGCTTTTCCATAACTGCCAAGAGCAGTGACACGCGTTGATAGTCAATCCCCGACGAGGTGCGTTTGGCTGTCCCATAGACAGTTGGAGTCATCAGAGACTGGATTTCCGCCAAAATTGGTCGCGTTCCTTCAATGGAAGCCACAACAGTCGAACCCGTCGCGCCAGCCAAACGCTCTTCCAAGAAGAGCTCTGAAGGGTTGGTTACTTCTTCCAAGCCTGCTTCCAGCATTTCGAAAACGCCTAGCTCATGCGTGGAGCCAAACCGGTTTTTTACGGCTCGCAAGACCCGGAAACGATTATGGCGCTCGCCCTCAAAATAAAGCACGGTATCCACCATGTGTTCCAACATCCGAGGCCCCGCAATATTGCCCTCCTTGGTCACGTGACCAACAATAAAGGTCGCAATATTATTATCCTTGGCAATCCGCATTAAGATAGCGGTGGCTTCCCGCAATTGGGAAACACTTCCTGCCACCCCAGTATGATCTGCCAGTTGCATGGTCTGAATAGAGTCAATAATCAAAATATCTGGCGCAATGCGCTGAACCTCGCCAGCAATGACTGCTAAGTCCGTCTCCGATAAGAGATAGAAATGACTGTCCTTGAGTGATAGGCGTTCCGCCCGCATTTTAATTTGGGAGAGACTCTCTTCCCCAGAAACATAGAGGACGGTCTGACCTAGATTAGCCAGTTGAATCGAGACCTGGAGCAAGAGGGTAGACTTACCAATCCCAGGATCGCCCCCAATCAGAACCAAACTGCCGGCTACCACTCCGCCCCCCAAGACTCGGTCGAACTCTTGGAAGTTGGTATGGGTCCGCGTTTCAGCCTTGTAGGTAATTTCTTCTAAGCGTTGGGCCCGGTTGACGTCTTCGCCACGCTGAGTCAAAACCTTGAACTGACTTTTCTCGGTCTTGATGGTCGATTGGACAATCTGCTCTTCCATCTGATTCCAGGCGCCACAATTAGGGCACTTGCCCAGATACTTGGCCGATTCATAGCCACAGGCCATACATTCGTAGCTTACTTTTTTCTTGGCCATAGCTTTCCTTCTTTCTTTGGCTCTAGTTCTTAGAGCCTATTGTTGGTGATGACCAGAGGAGCCAAAGCCTCCTTCGCGGGCAGCCTGCCCACCATGGTCGCCATCTGCCTTCAAGAAAGGCAAGAAGATGGCTTGGGCAATGCGCTCACCTTTTTGGATGGTTTGGTCAAAGAGCCCAAAGTTGCTAAGTTGAACGTAGACATGCCCTTCATTACTCGGGTTATTATAGTAGTCTGCGTCAATGACACCCACTCCGTTAGGCACCTGTAAGAAACGCTTGAGCGGGTTACTAGAACGGTTGACAATTTGTAAGTATTCGTCGTCCTGCATATAAACCTTAAGCCCAGTAGGCACAAGGGTTGGTTTCAACAAGCGCTGTGGATCCTCTGCTGGCTCCTTTTGAGTTGGTTTGGCATGAATCCATTGTTTCATTTCCATGGCTAAATAGCGGAAAACTTGTCGCCAGTAAGACGGAACCACAATGGTTTCTGCCGCTTCCAAATCATAACCTGCAGCATGATGGGTCGCTCGTTGCGGCAGTTGGATGGCTTTATCTTGGTAGCTAGTGATGACTTCAAAGCCACGTTTTCTTTCCTGGGTCATAAGACACCCCTTTTCTACTGAATCATCTCTATTTTACCAAATTTCCCGGCCAATAGGGTAATAAAAGCAATAAAAGTGCTTGAAAAATCACACTTTCTTACTCTTTTTAGAAAACCTTTTACTTTTTGTACAATCTGCCGAAGAAATTTGTGCAGTTTGTCAATGGAATTGTAAACCGTTTTCATTTACACTATAGATGTCAATAAAATCAATCAATAAGGAGCGAATTTTCCTATGGTAGAAATGAAATTAAAAGGCATCCACAAAAAATATGATAATGCCGACTTCTATTCCGTTACTGACTTTAACTTAGACATCGCAGACCGCGAATTCATCGTCTTCGTTGGTCCTTCTGGTTGTGGTAAGTCTACTACATTACGTATGATTGCCGGTTTGGAAGATATTTCTGAAGGGGAATTATGGATTGGCGACCGCCTCATGAACGACGTGGCACCTAAAGACCGCGACATCGCCATGGTATTCCAAAACTACGCCCTCTACCCACACATGACTGTCTTCGACAACATGGCCTTCGGTTTGAAACTTCGTAAATATCCAAAAGAAGAAATCAAACAACGTGTAGAGAACGCAGCTGAAATCTTAGGCTTGTCTCAATACTTAGACCGCAAACCAGCTGCTTTGTCTGGTGGTCAACGTCAACGTGTTGCCTTGGGCCGTGCCATTGTCCGCGACGCTAAAGTCTTCCTCATGGACGAACCGCTCTCTAACTTGGATGCTAAACTCCGTGTACAAATGCGTGCTGAAATTGCAAAATTACACCAACGCTTGAACACCACTACCATCTACGTAACTCACGACCAAACCGAAGCTATGACCATGGCTAGCCGGATTGTCATCATGAAAGATGGGATTATCCAACAAATCGGTAGCCCACAAGAAGTTTACGATACTCCAAACAACGTCTTCGTTGCTGGCTTTATCGGCTCTCCTGCCATGAACTTCTTCAAAGTTAAATTCGAAAACGGCATGATTAGCAATGGCCACGACTTAACCTTAGAAGTAACAGATCCACAACGTCGTTACTTAGTAGAACGTGGCTACGAAGGCAAGGAAGTCATCTTTGGTATTCGTCCAGAAGACATTCAATCTGAACAAATCTTCTTAGACTCCTATCCAAAATCAGTAGTTCGTTCAGAAGTTGTCGTATCTGAATTATTAGGGGCAGAAACTATGCTTTACTCTAAAGTTGGGGACACTGAATTCATCGCTCGTGTGGATGCACGTGACTACCACAACCCAGGTGAAACCGTAGAACTCGGTTTCAACATGAACAAGGCTCACTTCTTCGATCCAGAAACCGAATTAGTAATTCGCGAAGAAGCTTAAGCTTAACTCGTCTACCGCTCCGGCCCTCCTCATCTGAGGAGGGTTTTTGGCGTCTATCTGACGACAATTGCACCTCAAATCTGTGACAAGTCCCTAACATCCGTCATTTAGGGACCGGTATCAGTTGCTTTTTGCCTGCCATCGTCCTAGAATAGAGCCATACAAATTGTAAAAGGAGGCTCGCACCATGCAAAACCAGACTTTAATGCAAGCTTTTGAATGGTATCTGCCGAGTGACCACCAGCACTGGAATCGACTTGCCCAACTAGCTCCAGAATTAGCTGCCAAGGGCATTCGGAAAATCTGGCTCCCACCTGCCTTCAAAGGCACCAACAAAGACGACGTCGGCTATGGCGTCTATGACTTGTTTGACTTGGGAGAATTCGACCAGAAGGGAACTATTCCTACTAAATACGGAACTAAAGACGACTATCTCGCTCTAATTGAAACTTTAAAAGCTAATGGGATTGACCCCATCGCTGATATCGTCCTCAACCACAAGGCCGGCGCCGACCACAAGGAACGCTTTACGGTCATTGAGATGAATCCTAACAATCGTCAAGAAGCCATTTCTGAACCCTTCGAAATTGAGGGTTGGACTTGCTTCACCTTCGATGGTCGCCAGAAAGCCTACAATGATTTCACCTGGCACTGGTATCACTTTACAGGGACCGACTATGACGCTGGCCGTAACCGATCCGGTATTTATCTGATTCAAGGGGATAATAAGGGTTGGGCTGACGACACGCTCGTTGACGACGAGAACGGTAACTATGACTATCTTATGTATGATGACATCGACTTCAAGCATCCGGAAGTGGTCCAACATCTCTATGATTGGGCCCATTGGTTTATTGAAACAACCGGAGTTCGGGGCTTCCGCCTAGATGCCGTTAAACACATCGATTCCTTCTTCATGAAGAACTTTATCCGGGACTTAACCGAACACTATAGCGATGATTTCTATGTCTTCGGTGAATTCTGGAATGGCGACGAAGAAGCCAATAGCCAATATTTGGAGAAAACCGACTTCCACTATGACTTGGTAGACGTCAAGCTCCACCAGAACTTCTTTGATGCCGGTCAAGCCGGGGCAGATTACGACTTAAGTAAGATTTTCGACCAAACTCTCATGCAAAACTACCCAGAATCGGCAGTTACCTTCGTTGATAACCACGATACCCAACGGGGTCAAGCCCTTGAATCGACCGTAGCAGAATGGTTCAAACCTCTGGCTTATGCCATGATTCTCTTGCGCCAATCCGGTTTACCTTGTGTCTTCTATGGCGACTACCTGGGTATCCAAGGGGACTTTGCCCAAGAATCCTTCCAGGAAGTCATCGATAAATTGCTCAACCTACGGCTTTACCATGCCTATGGTCAAGAAACTGACTATCTCGATGATCCTAACTGTATTGCTTGGACTCGGGCTGGTAATGAAGAAAATGATGGCCGGCCATTGGCAGTTATTCTCTCCAACAAAGACGAGACCAGCAAGCGCCTCTTCTTAGGTCCTGAATGGGCTGGCCGTACTTTCCGCGATGGCTTAGAACATCATGAAGCCAGCATCACCATCGAAGAAGACGGTTGGGCTGATTTCCCAGTTCATGGCGGCTCTGTCTCTGCTTGGATTTTAGCTGATTAAGCAATTAATAGTAGATAAATCAAAGGACGAGGCTGACTTCGTCCTTTTGACTTTCGCTAGATAAATTTCCCATTATATCATATATGATATAATGGGAAAGCAAAAGGCTGAGACTTGAGTCTCAGCCTTATTTTTTATTGATAATTTACTTGATCTTCTAGGCGATAAGACAAGTTAGAAAACTTGTTATACTCTTTCTTAAAGAGTAAGTTGACGGTGTCCCGGGCCCCTGACCGGTTCTTAGCCAGAATAACTTCAATCGTGTTATCTGGCAAGGAATCGTCATGGTCTGGCTCGTCGCCCGGCTCGTCATGACGGTGATAATCGTGACGATAGAGGAAGGCCACGATATCCGCATCTTGCTCAATAGACCCGGATTCCCGGATATCACTTAAAATTGGCCGCTTGTTTTGCCGCTGTTCCAAGCCCCGTGAGAGCTGGGACAAGGCAATCACAGGCACATGCAATTCCTTGGCTAATTTTTTGAGTTGGCGTGAAATCTCAGAAACTTCTTGTTGGCGGTTTTCACGACCGTTCCCTTCAATCAATTGCAGGTAGTCGATGACAATCAAGCCCAAGTCAGGATTTTCCTGTTTGAGTCGGCGACATTTGGCCCGAATTTCGGAGACCTTAATCCCCGCTGAATCATCGATGAAAATCTTGGCATTCTTAAGGGTGTCGGTTGCAATAGTGAAGCTAGACCACTCATCTTCGGTTAGTTGACCCGTCTTCATGTTGGATGCAAAGATATTTCCCTCTGCGCAGACCATCCGATAGACTAAGTCAATCGCCCCCATTTCTAGTGAGAAGATGGCAACCGGCACCTTGGATTTGGTAGCCACATTCTGGGCGATATTGAGGGCAAAGGCCGTCTTACCTACTGAAGGACGGGCGGCGATAATAATTAACTGATCGCCTTGGAAACCTGAAGTCATCTTGTCCAAATCATGATAGCCCGTAGCTAGTCCCGTAATGTCGCGTTTTTCTTCCGAAAGCTTAACCACACGGTCATAGGCTTCCACCACTAGGTGGCGCATTTCTTTTGGCTTATTGACTTGGCTACCTTCCCCGATTGAGAGAATCAGCTTCTCACTGCGATCTACAATATTTTCAACGCTATCAGACTCATCATAGGCTTCCGAACTAATGGTTGTGGTGGCCGCAATCAGACGTCGCAAGGTCGATTTTTGTTTGACAATATTGGCATAATACTCCACGTGTTCTGCCGTTGGTGTCGCTTCGATTAATTCTGCCAGATAGCTGGCGCCTCCCGCATTTTCTAGGGCATCATAGGCTTCCAGTTGGTTGACCACCATGACGAAGTCCAAGGCCCCGTTGCGGTCAAATACCACATCAATGGCATTAAAAATCAATTGGTGGGATCGTTTATAGAAGTCATCTTCACTGATAATGGCTTGGACGGTCCCGATTTTACGTGGATCTAGGAATAAAGCACCTAGCACCGCACGTTCAGCTTCAATATTATGAGGCATTATTCGTTGCTCATTAAGATTTAATTCTGTCACTAGGTTCCCTTCTTTCTACTCATATGTAGTTTACTAAATGTCTTAGCCCTTTTCAAGTAGGGCGATATACCCTTGCAAAATCCCCTTAAATTCTATATAATACAGATGAATTGATAGTAGCAGTCAAAGTGCTTACTACCCCAACTGGCCGTATCCAAGGGGGTAGTCTAGGCACTTTTTTTGTGACAAGAGAAAGGAGCCCGCCATGTACACCCAAGATACCATTGTCGCCATCTCAACTGCCCTAGGCGAGGGCGCTATCGGCCTAGTCCGCCTGTCTGGACCAGAAGCCATCGCCATCGCCAACCGGCTCTTTCCAGAAAAGGACCTCAGTCAAGTGGCTAGTCACACCATTCACTATGGCCATATCCAAGATCCCCAGTCAGGCCAAGTCTTGGATGAAGTCATGACCAGCGTCATGAAAGCCCCACGTTCTTATACGACAGAAGATGTCGTCGAAATCAACGGCCACGGCGGGATTGTTGCCATCCAATCCATCCTCAATGCTTGCTTAGCCCAAGGAGCTCGCCTAGCTGAAGCCGGGGAATTTACCCAGCGCGCCTTCCTCAATGGCCGGATTGACCTATCTCAGGCTGAAGCCATCATGGATTTAATCAGCGCCAAGACTAGTCGTGCCAAAGATGCAGCTATGAGCCAGCTTCAAGGTAGCCTCAAACACAAAATTCGTCAGCTACGCGACACCATGCTTAACACCTTGGCACAGGTCGAAGTCACCATCGATTATCCAGAATACGATGATGTTGAGGAACTTTCTCTCCAGCAACTGGCCTCCACAGCAGAATTGGTGCAAAGCGAAGTCCGCGCGATTTTACGCCAGGCCACCCAAGGCAAGCTTTTCCGTGAAGGGATTAAAACTGCTATCATTGGCCGTCCTAATGTTGGTAAATCCAGTCTTCTTAATTACTTAATTGGCGAAGATAAAGCCATTGTCACCGATATTGCAGGCACCACTCGTGACACCATCGAAGAATATATTTCTATTAAAGGTGTCCCCCTCCATATTATCGATACGGCCGGTATTCGCCATACGGATGAAGTAGTCGAGCAAATCGGGGTAGAAAAGAGCCGCGCCATGATCGAATCGGCAGACCTGATTCTCCTTATTTTGAATCAGGCCCAAGCCCTAGATCCAATGGATTTAGAACTTTTAGAGCTGACACAAAATAAGGCCCGCATCATCCTCTTAAATAAGCAAGATTTACCTAACCAATGGACCATTGAAGACTTAGCAAGTTATCTGCAAGATGATTCGGACATTATTAAAACCTCTGTCCTAACTGAGGACGGCTTAACCGCCCTTGAAGATGCTATTTCAGCACGCTTCTTATCCGGTAATCTCCAGTCTACCGACCTCAACTATCTCTTGAACAGTCGCCACACCCATCTGCTCAACCAAGCCTTAGCCAGTTTAGATGAAGTCATCCAGTCTTGTGCCATGAGCCTACCAGTGGATCTCATTCAGATAGACTATACCCGTGCCTGGGATGCCCTGGGCGAAATCACTGGTGACAGTGTTCAAGATGAGCTCTTAACCAAGCTCTTTAGCCAATTCTGCTTAGGTAAATAAGGAGGATACATCATGCCAAAACTCGCCACTATCTGTTATATCGACAATGGCCACTCTCTGCTATTGCTCCACCGCAACAAGAAGCCCAATGATGTCCATGAAGGCAAATGGATTGGCGTCGGCGGCAAATTAGAAGCCGGTGAAAGCCCAGAGGAATGCGTTATTCGCGAATCCAAGGAAGAAACCGGCCTGACCCTCCATCAGCCGCAATTAGTGGGCATTATCGTCTTCCCGGAATTTACGCCTGGCCATGACTGGTACACTTATGTCTTTCGAGCCCGTCATTTTGAGGGCCAAGTCATTGACTGCAATGAAGGTACCCTAGAGTGGGTACCCTACGACCAAGTCCTTAGCCGGCCTAGTTGGGAAGGGGATCATATTTTCTTAACTTGGATTTTAGAGCAGAGACCCTTCTTTTCAGCCAAATTCAGCTATTCCCCTGATAATCGCCTACTTGATCACGACGTTATTTTTTATAATCATCCATAAACTACAAAGGAGTCAAAACCATGCAAGAATTCTCTGCTGGCCACTACGAGGTCATTGTTGTCGGTGCTGGACATGCAGGTTCAGAAGCCGCATTGGCAGCAGCTCGTATGGGCTGTCGCACCCTGCTCTTAACCATTAGCTTAGAAATGGTAGCCTTTATGCCCTGTAACCCTTCTGTAGGAGGGCCTGCCAAGGGTGTTGTCGTTCGCGAAATCGATGCCCTCGGTGGCGAAATGGGCCGCAATATTGATAAGACCTACATCCAAATGCGCATGCTCAACACTGGGAAGGGACCAGCCGTCCAAGCTCTACGTGCCCAGGCAGACAAACATGCTTATGCGACCGCCATGAAACAAACCATTGAAGCCTGCCCTAACCTAGACCTCAAACAAGGCCTAGTTGACCGACTAGTAGTAGAAGAAGGGCAAGTCCGTGGCGTTGTCACTTCGACTGGCGCCCGCTATAGTGCTGATGCCGTTGTCCTAACTGCTGGTACCTCTTCACGCGGCCAAATCATTATTGGTGAACTTAAGTATTCATCTGGCCCCAACAATACCTTGCCATCACAGAAACTCTCTGAACACCTTTTGGAACTGGGCTTTGAGTTAGCCCGTTTCAAAACTGGGACGCCAATGCGTATCCACAAATCTAGCATTAACTATGAAGCCATGGAGATTCAACCTGGTGATAGCCAACCCAACCATTTTTCCTTCCTAACACCAGATGCTGACTACCGACCTGACTTCGTCCCTTGTTGGCTGACCCATACCAGCCAAGATACCCATGAAGTTATCAAGGCTAACCTGCATCGCGCGCCTATGTTTACCGGCATCGTGGAAGGGGTAGGGGCACGTTATTGTCCTTCTATCGAAGACAAGATTGTGCGCTTCAGCGATAAGCCACGCCATCAAATTTTCGTTGAACCAGAAGGTCTAACGACTGATGAGATGTATATTCAAGGCCTATCCACCTCTATGCCTGAAGATGTGCAACTTCAGATGCTACATTCCGTAGCGGGCCTAGAAAATGCCAAACTCATGCGACCAGGCTACGCCATTGAATACGACGTGGTCATCCCGCATCAATTGCGTGCTAGCTTAGAAACCAAATTAGTACGTGGCCTCTATACAGCTGGCCAAATGAACGGGACTAGCGGCTACGAAGAAGCGGCCGGCCAAGGCCTTATTGCTGGCATTAACGCAGCCCGCCAAGTTCAAGGACAAGATCCACTTATCATCAAACGGAGTGACGGCTATATTGGCGTTATGATTGATGACTTAGTTACCAAAGGGACCACAGAACCTTATCGTCTCTTAACTTCTCGGGCAGAGTATCGTCTCTTGCTACGCCACGATAATGCTGATTTGCGACTGACTGAAATTGGCCACCAAATTGGCTTGGTCGATGGCCAACGCTATGAAGCCTATCTAGCTAAGAAAGCCCTGGTTGACGCTGAAATCAAACGCTTGAAGAAAATCACCCTGACACCTAAGACGCCCGGCCTTCAGGAACTCTTTGAGCGTGTAGGCTCTTCGTCCCTCTTAGACGGAATCAGCGCCTTCAATCTGCTCAAGCGACCAGAGATTCGCTACTTAGATTTAGTGACTATCATTCCGCGACCAGAAGGGCCATTGGAACGCCAAGAAGCTGAACAAGTTGAAATTCAAATCAAGTATGAAGGCTATATCCAAAAGGCCATCGAAAAAGTCGAAAAAGTCAAGGCCATGGAAGAAAAACGCATTCCTGAAGATATTGACTACGACGCTATCTTGAATTTGGCTAACGAGGCGCGTGACCGCCTAAAATTAATTCAGCCGACTACTCTTGCACAAGCTAGTCGGGTCAGTGGTGTTAACCCTGCAGACATTGCCATCTTGTCAGTCTACATCCAACAAGGCAAGATTGCTCGCCTACAAGACCGTCCATCTCAAGACTAAAAGAAAAGCCCCTGAAAGGGGCTTTTTTCTTCTATATAAATAATATAGTAAAAAGACAGGGCATAAATCCTGTCTCTTTTCTCATTATTTAATTGAGTGTCTACGACGTGCGAATTCTTGGAAGTGAAACTTCTCCAGTCGCGTATGAGAAATACTGTATTGGAAGAAGGTAGTGTCTTCCAAGTAAACAAAGCTGTCTGTCTTAATGACATAGTCCATAGGTGTTAACTTCATGAGTTCCAAGCCTAGCTCAGAAACAATCTCAGCTCGCATATCCTTGGTAGCATAGCTAATATCTAAGTCTAACTGACCTTCTAGGTACTCATAGACGGAGTTTTTAGCCACGCGGCTTGGGATAGATGGCACCACGCTGCAACGGAACCAGTCTTCATCAATAATCATGACTTCGCCAGCGATAATCCGCGTACGCAATAAGTAAATAAAGCGTTCATTCTCAGTCACGCCTTCTTTACCAATAAGAAAGTCTGGCGCCTTCACGATTTCATTACGGATTACCCGTGTTTCAGCTTTCATATTTTGATCAGCTTGTAACTCTTTGAAACTGACCAAACCCGAAAATGGAAAGACAAAACGGTTAAAGTCTAAAACGGTAGAACCACGACCTTGTTTCTTATGAATAAAGCCATTTTCCAATAGGAGTTTTTGTGCTTTACGGATAGTTTCACGGGATACATCATAGGTTTCTGCTAGTTCATGTTCTGTTGGGATTAGTTCACCAATGGGGTAGGTCCCATTTTCAATTTTTTGTTTGATGTCTAGATAGACTCTTTCAAATTTATTCATTTTTACACCTCGATACGTATTCTAGCATAATCTGTTACTTTGTGAAAGAGTATATCCAGTTTTTTTTCGCATTTTTTTAAGGATTTGTCCCTAACCAGTTCGGATTTACTTCCCAAATACCATTATCAGGCATTGGCAAGGTATCTGGCGTTAAAATAAGTCCGCCTACAGTCAGCTTCACCTGTTTGACCCCATAATAATCAGCGATTGTTTGGACAATAGCCGGTAAAACAGCCGTTTCTCGTGCTGTATGCTGATTCATGGCTGCTACGATACCAGGAGTAAAGTCTACGAGGGCAGTTTGCGATTCAATTTTTATATCTTTGACTTCAACAGATGAATTAATCCATCCTTCTTTGCGGAACAATTCTGTAAAAGTTTTACCTGGATTCTGATTAGTCTGCCAAGTTAAGCGACCCGTCCCCTTGGTCAAAATTGGATTCATCTGATTACTTGGCTTAGCTATATTGATAGGTTGCGTGATGCTAACCTGATGTTGGTTAGACTTAAGTGTGAGCGTAATATTTTCCCCACCACTATTAATGGCTTTCTGACTAGACATAATCAACCCTTGATTCTTGGCATAGTAGGTATGTAACTCTTGGTCAGATTGAAAAGTCGTTACCTCAATAACATCTTCATAATTGCTAGAACCTATTGTGGCTGATTGGTAGAGATTAGTAATAGTGGAACGACTTCCTTGGCTATCTTGCCACATCGTTCCCACTTGAAGGGGAGCCATCAAATAAGGGATACGGTGGGTGTGACTAATTTGTTCTAGATGGTTGCTAGTATCCAAAGTATCCTGGGCTTGCCAAGATATCTGCCAGCCTTCCTTTGTTAGCTGATAAACTGACACGTTGGCCCGACCATTAGGTAAGAGGGTCCGCACTTGCCATAGTTGACGGTTAGTGTCTACATAATCTGTGTACACTATTTGTAAACCATCACGCGTATCAAACTCTTTAAGTTGATTGATACCATTAGGCGCATAATGACTTATCTCATATTGTGTTCCATCCGGTGCTTTGTGCCATGATGACGTGTCGAATTCTCCTGTGTTCTCTGCAACAGTAGAGCTAGTTTCAGACGATTCGTTCGTTGCTGTCCCTTGGCGGTCAGCAGCTTTCTTGTCTATTGATGCCTGAACATCTGGACTAATGTGAATCATAGGTTCTTGCTTGCAAGCACTTAATAGCAATACAAATCCAACAAGAAGAATCCCTCTTTTCATGCTGCTGCCCCTTTCTTTTATGTTTTTCTCTAGCATATTCGTCTTATTTTACCATGCTAGAAAGGATTTTACCATTCTTCATTTCTATCTAATCCCACCTGGCAGATAAAAAGGACAAATTCCTGGGAATTTGTCCTTTAACACTTAGCTTATTCTGTTTCAAATAAGAAAGCAACAGCTTCATAAGCTCCTAAAGTCAATCTATCAGCATATTGGACTGGTCCATTGCCAATCAACTTAGTCGCTGTTCGACCACGAAAGGCCTGAGGTAATTCAATTTCTACATTTCCGTCATAAAAATGTCCTAGAACCAGTAATTGTTGCCCTTCATATTCTCTTACAAAGGCCATGATGCTAGGATGATCCAAGAATAAACCACCGTAAGTCCCATCCGAAATCACATCATAGTCCTTGCGCAAGCGAATGAGCTCTTGATAATAGGTATAAATCTTACCTTCCGCCAATTCCTGCTCAACATTAATAGTAGGATAGTTAGCTGCAACTTCTAGCCATGGCGTGGCCTTGGTAAAGCCTGCATGGGTTGTCCCATCCCATTGCATAGGTGTGCGACTGTTGTCGCGGGATTTAGCCTGAATGATGGTCATGGCTTTTTCATGGGAATAACCCTTATCCCGCATGATTTGATAGTTATTGTGCGTCTCCACATCATTGTATTGAGCCAATTCTTGGTAGCCTGGGTTAGTCATGCCAATTTCTTCACCTTGGTAGATATAAGGCGTCCCACGCAATAAATGGGTAACTGTTGCAAGCAAGGTTTGGGTTTGATAAGGATAATTTACCACATCTCCAAAACGGTTGTTAGATCGAGGTTGGTCATGATTATTGAAGAAGAGGGCATTCCATCCCTGTCCGTCAGACATGCCTGTTTGCCACTCATCTAAAATCCGCTTAAGCTCTAAGAAATCAAAAGCTGGATTGGACCATTTTTCCCCATTTTCGTAATCCACCTTGAGATGATGGAAGGAGAAAATCATAGACAGTTCTTGATCTTTAGGGTTAGTATAGCTAATCCCATTTTCAATTGTAGTAGAAGACATCTCCCCAACTGTGACGATTTCTTGATCCTGCCCAAAAGTAGCTTGGTTCAATTCCCGAATCCAAGTATGCACAATAGGCGTATCTGTATAGAGGGACTTCTCCTGACTAGAACCAGGAGCTTGGCTATCAACCAATTCTTCTGACTTGCCAATAACATTCAAAACATCGAATCGGAAACCCTTTACCCCTTTTTTACGCCAGAAATTCACCACTTGGTGGAGTTCTTGCCGAACCTGAGGATTGTGCCAATCTAAATCTGCTTGCGTTACATCATAAAGATGTAAATAATATAAGTCAGTCTTGCCAAACCTTTCCCAGGCAGGGCCGCCAAACTTAGACTCCCAGTTGGTTGGCAAACTACCGTCAGCCTTAGCAGGTCTTAAATAGAAGTAAGCTTGATACTTAGGGTCCCCAACCAAGGCTTTTTTGAACCATTCATGTTCTGTCGAGACATGGTTTAAGACCATGTCGAGCATGAGTCCAATATCTCGTTTGCCAGCTTCCGCCACTAACTCTTCAAAATCTGCCATAGTCCCAAAGGCCGGGTCAATGGCACAATAATCCGAAATGTCGTAGCCATTATCATGTTGTGGGGAAGGGTAAAAAGGGTTCAACCATATTAAATCAATACCTAGACCCGCTAAGTAGTCTAGTTTTTCGATGATACCACGTAGGTCCCCCATCCCATTCCCTGTCGTATCTTTGAAGGATTTAGGATAGAGTTGATAGACAACCTTTTTCGATAAACGCATAAGAACCTCCTTTCAAAAGGGCTAAGATGATTATCCTAGCCCCATAGCCTCTACTTTTACTTGTTAAAGAATGGAATATCAAAGTCAAGAGCCTTGTTATCCAAGAACTTGAATTGACGATTGAAGAAGAGTGTTACAACAAATGGGACCACTAAAGCGACTGCCATGCAGACAAAGAACATAGCCATAGATCCCGGTTGAATTGCGAGGAATCCTGGTAGACCGCCAACCCCAATAGCGTTAGATGTGACCTTATAAGTCGTTGCAATCAAACCCGCAATACTAGAGCCAATCATGCCGGCAAGAAATGGATAGAGATACTTCAGGTTAACCCCAAAGAGGGCTGGCTCAGTAACTCCTAAGTAACATGAAATAGTAGACGGCACTGTAATTTGGTTTTGCTCTTCGTCCTTACGTGTCAACCACCAGACAGCTAAAACAGCGGAACCTTGGGCAATGTTAGAGAGGGCAATCATTGGCCAGAGACCTGTCCCATTGAAACGAGCGATGAGTTCTGAGTCAATCGCGTTAGTCATGTGATGAAGACCGGTGATAACAAGCGGCGCATAGAAAGCACCAAAAATAGCACCAAAGAGCCAAGAGAAAGTGCCGGTCAACCCTGCTCTAACAACCTGTGAAATCCAGTCACCAATTGTCCAACCAATTGGACCTAAAACTGTATGAGCCAAGATTACTGCAGGAACTAGGGCTAAGAAGGGCACCAGAATCATGGACAGAACTTCAGGCACCACTTTACGCCAGAAGATTTCAAGATAAGATAGGGCCAAACCTGCTAAAATAGCCGGAATGACTTGAGCTTGATAACCAATTGCATTAAGTTTAAAGAATCCAAAATCCCAGAATTTAAGGGTTTGGTCTTTTGATGCCTGAACATAATCGTAAGCACTAGTTAACAGATTTGGTGATACAAGGGTAATCCCAAGGACAATCCCCAGAATTTGGGTGGTACCCATCTTACGCGTCACCGACCAGACAATCCCTACCGGTAAAAAGTGGAAGATAGCTTCACCCGGTAACCATAAAAAGTGATTAACCCCACTCCAAAACTGGGAAACATTGACAATTGTGTTATAGAGTATAGTGCCATCTGGATTAAATTGTGCTTGTCCATGCACAAATTTCTGTCCTAAAAATTCAAGTGGCACATTTCCTAGGATGTTACGAAAACCTAAAATCAAGCCACCTACGATAATGGCTGGAATAATTGGGGCGAAGATCTCTGCCATAGTCGTCATAGCTCGCTGTAAGAGACTTTGGTTCTTCTTAGCAGCAGCCTTGACTTCATCCTTGCTGGCTTCACCTACACCAGAAACCGCTTGGAATTCTTTGTAGAATTCAGATACCGCATTACCAATAATGACCTGGAATTGGCCCGCTTGAGTAAAGCTACCTTTGACAGATGCTAGCGCTTCGATTGCTTTGACATCTGCCTGACTAGGGTCGACCAAGGCAAAACGCATCCGTGTTGCACAGTGGGTCACTGCTGAGATGTTTTCCTTGCCACCAATTAAGGACAATAATTGCGTCGCATCTTGTTTGAAGTTTGACATCCTTTTTCCTCCTTTTAAACTTGTCTGTACAAATTTATAATTTCATTGTATCACTTATCACAGTGAATGCAAGCCTTTTTTGTAAGAGTTTTCTTATTGTGAAAGCATACTTCCATAATAAATCAGCTGTAACTGACTTATGAGTCAATTACAGCTGATTTTACTTTATTATTTTCATTTAGTTTTCATACTCAACCACTAAATATCGGTTAGGTTCAACCCCTTCAGAGTGGGTCTTAACATGTTCGATTTGACTGAGATGAGAGTGAATTTGCTTACGCTCGAAAGCTGGTAGAGGATCTAAGATTACTGCTTGCTTAGTCTTAAGGACTTGGCGTGCCGTACGTTCTGCAATACTTTCTAAGATGCCTGCACGACGATCGCGGTAGTCGCCCACATTAAGTAGAACTGCTACACGACGGTGATGCCCACGGTGAACCATTACTTGAGCCAAGGATTGCAAGGCATCAATGATTTTACCATGTTTCCCGATAATCAAACCAGATTTGTCTGTTTCAATATTGAAATGTACTTCGCGGGAACTTGCTTCTACACTAACCTTTGCTTCAGCGCCAAAAGCCTTAATGACATCTTCAAGGTAACGTGCCACTGCTTCGAGGCTAACTGAACCTTCGGTTTTTTCTTCGGACTCAACCACTTCTTCTGTTTCTTCCACAAGAACAGTTTCTTCAACAAGTGGACTCACTTCTTGGCTTGGCACAACTGGCTCCGCGACTACTTGACTTTCAAGAGCTACAGCTGCTGTCACTTCTTCAACTTCTTTGGTTTCTTCAGCTAAGTCGTTGAGCGAGATTTTAGTTTTGGCACTAATTTCAACAATGGCATCTTGTTTACCAAAGCCGAAGAGACCCTTCTTACCTTCATTAATGACAGTTACCACCGCTTGATCTTCAGTGATATTAAGTTTTGATAAGCCGATTTTGACTGCTTGTTCCACGCTAGGTGCTTTAATCGTAACACTGTTATCTAACATAAAAGAACGCTCCTTTACTTATACTAACTATTTAACCTTCTTCAGCGCTTTACGTAAACGACGCTGACGGGCTTTTTCTTCTTGGCGTTTTGCTTCTCTTTGGGCAATAATCTTGTATGGATTATAGAAGATAAAGGTTTGGACAACCCGTACCGCATTGGATACCACCCAGTAGAGGGTAACCGCTGCTGGGAAGTTGAAGGATACCAAGAGAATCATGGCAGGTGCCACATAAGTCATGGCTTTGCTGGCGCCATTTTGGATAGGATTAGCCTTAACTGTTAGGTATGAGCTATACCAAGTTAATACTGCGGCCAAAATTGGTAAGATGAAGTAAGGGTCTGCCTTACCCAAGGCTAGCCAGAGGAAGTGGCCATCCCGTAAAACTTCAGTTCGAGCAATTACCTGATAGAGGGCGAACATGACTGGCAATTGAATGAGAAGCGGTAAACATCCTGCAAATTGGTTAACACCGCGTTCTTTCATCAAATCCTGTTGAGCCTGCTGGAGGGCTTCCATGGACGCGCGATCTCGGTTAGGGAATTGTTTTTTCAGTTCTTCAATTTCAGGTTGGATTTCAGCCATTTGGAATTGCGAATCCATCTGCATCTTGGTCAGAGGAGTTAGCGCAACCAAAATAATAATGGTAAAGAGAATAATACCTAAGCCGTAACTGCCTCCCAGTAAATTGGATAACCAAATAATGAATTGAGAGAGGGGGTAGATGATGTAGCCATCCCAGACACCACTACTGTTGGCGTCGACATTTGATGTGGCACCGCAACCCGCTAAGAAGATTGGCAAGGCCAAAAGCATGGCTGCTTTCATCCATCGCGATAAATTTTTCATTGAAACCTCCTATGAATGGGATGATAATAACTTTGCAACGGTCATGACATGACGCAAGGATTGACGCACCGTAGCCTGATCCTTGTCTTTAATATCAGGTCGAGCAATGAGAAGATAATCATATTCGTGGGGGATCTCATGCTCTAAATCCTGCAAGGATTGACGGAGATAACGTTTGACCTTATTGCGCATGACAGCATTCCCGATACGTTTTCCAACCGATAATCCGACGCGAAAATGTGCTTGTTCAGGTTTCGGATAGACATAAAGCACTAACTGCCGGTTGGCGTAAGTCTGGGCATGGTGATAGACATGTTGAAATTCACGTTCTTTCTTGATTCGATAAGCTTTCTTCATGGTCTCTCCTTATTCTGCCTCAGGTGCAAAGTATTTCCCTACTATTATACCGTATTTTGCAAGCTTTTACATCTATAATTGTGTTTTGGAGCGGTTTTTCTTTTCATCTTTCGTAAGCATATGGCTATTTACTTAAGTTTATAAAACGTAATGGTTGCTTTTTACAAACTTATCCTTTATACTATAAAAAGTAACCATTACTTTTATAAAGGAGAAGAATATGAAACGTACTTTATTTTTATTACTGAGTCTCTTTGCACTAGCAGTGAGCCCCGTCTCTGTTTTTGCCCACGGTAACCATTCCCACCATGAAGTAAAACCGCATCAAAAAGGGGTTTTTGAAGACAGTCAAGTCTCTGATCGGACCTTAAGTGACTATAGTGGTGACTGGCAATCTGTCTATCCTTACATGGAAAGCGGAGAACTGGATATGGTTATGCGCTACAAGTCTAAGGCAGAAGGCGCAACCAAGACTTTCGAAGAATATAAGGAATACTACCTAGCGGGTTACAAGACAGATGTCACTCGAATCGTGATTGACGGCGATAGCGGCAAAATTACTTTCTATAAAGGTGACCAAGCTAGCACGGCAACCTACCGCTACGATGGCTATAAGATTTTGACCTATAAATCTGGTAAAAAAGGGGTCCGCTACCTCTTCACAGCCGAAGGTGACAGCCAAGGAGCACCTAAACACATTCAATTCTCTGACCATGAGATTGGGCCTACCAAAGCCGAACACTTCCATATCTTTGCTGGTGACCAAGACCACGAAAAATTATTGGAAGAAATGGAAAATTGGCCAACCTACTACCCAAGCGATCTTGATGTCTATGAAATCATCGATGAAATGATTGCCCACCATTAATTAAAAAAGCCAGACTAAAGGAGAAATATCTCTTTGGTCTGGCTTTTTTACTTAAGTTAAGTAACTCAGAATTATTTAAATATAGCGCCGGACTCTTTTCATGTAGTCCTTGTAGCTTTTTCCAAACTTTGCTAGACACCATCTTTCTTCAGAGAGAATAATCCAATGTGCCGAAATCTGGAAGATTAAGACTGTTATCAACATTGGCACAGACTGTGTTAAGAAAGACATTCCTAAGAAACAAATAAAATAGGCCACATACATCGGATTTCTTGATAATTTATAAATACCGTTAATATTTAACCCATTAACATCTGGCAATGCGAAGCATACAACAGAAATTGCACATAATAGGATACCTACTATAAAAAAGACAATTCCACAGTAAAATAAAAGTGAATCATCAATTTTTACAGATGACATTATTAAGCATATGCACAATCCAATATTGGACACCTGATAAATGTAATATGCTATTTTTTCTGATTTTTGTAGTGGAGCAAAATATGCAGCTCGCTGTATCGCTTCTCTCTTTATGATTGCTAGTAACCCGAATCTTACTATTAAGAATAGCAACAAAAGCCAAATCCCAGCCATTATCATCTCTCCTCAAAAGTTCATCATTTATTTAACCCAAGTCACTAACTGATCTAGTGGCTGGCGAGTTTTTTGAGGGACTGAACCAAGGCCATAGCCGAAAGACACCATGACAGAGACACCCCATTCACTAGGATCTAATAGGCCACGTTCAGTTAACAAATCAGTCACTGCCTGACGATTGAAACCTTCCATAGCCAGAGAATCAATGCCTCGCAAGGCTGCAACCTGCATCATCTGTGCTAGTGCAAGATAGGATTGCTTGCTAGCCCAATCGAAAGTGGCCCGTTCAGTGCTCAATAAGTCAAAATCTTCCTTCTGGAAGGTCTCGAAGCGTTGTTGCTTAAATTCACAGAAGTCCTCTGGCAGTCCTTGAACTTCCCGCATCATGTAATTAATATAAGGCGCATCATAGCGCAAACTTGCCTGTGTACGCGATAAAATGATGACAAAATGACTAGCTGATGCTAAAGCTTTCTGAGCACCTAGGGCGATAGGAGCCAAGGCTTGCTTGAGTGACTCCGATTCAATGACTAAAAAGTGCCAAGGCTCAAAACCATAAGAACTAGGAGCTAATTGGCCTGCTTCTAAAATCAAGTGGAAATCCTGGTCAGAAATCTTACGATTAGGGTCATAGTCACGACAAGCATAACGTCGCTTCAGTAAATCTCGAATAGCTTCTGGGGTCATGATAAAGTCCTTTCTTTAGGTAGCTTACTATAGATAAGAAGAAAGGCCGCTTCTGGTTCAGAAGCGGCCTGTTAAGGTCTCATAATTATTGAGCCAGACGTTTGCGTCCTTTTTGGCGGCGACGTTTTAAGACGTTACGGCCGTTTTTAGTGCTCATACGTTTACGGAAACCATGCACTTTTTTACGTGTACGTTTCTTTGGTTGGTAAGTTCTCTTCATGCGATCCACCTCCTGCTGCATTCTTATGTAGAGTACTAGATTAGTTTAATGAAGTTAGGGCTGAAAGTCAAGGATTTTTGTAACTTTTGCTAAACTTTCTCTGTCACAAGTAGGCACTGAATCCGACGTACTGTGCACAAATGTGTGGATAAGTATCATAACTTGTGCATAAGTATTAACTATATCCACAAGCTATTTTTAATTTATCCACATTTTAAAACTTATGCACATTATAGCGACTTATGCACAGAAATAAGTTGATAATTGCCATGAAAGCTTATATAATAAGGTTTGTATTCCTTTCACTTATGCACATCTAGCTGTGTTTTTCTCTCTAAATGGACTTTATCCACACTTTTCATGCACCTGTGGATAAGTTTCCGTTCATATGTGGATAGTGGGACTTATCCACAGAAACTAGAGAAAATAACCCAATTATGCTATAATAGAAGTGATTGATTCTGCTTATGAAAGAGGTGACCCCGTCAATGGAAGAGAAAGAGCTCTTTTGGCAAGAACTCCTAGAATATATTCGCCACTATGGTGGTTTAGACGAAAAGACTTTTGATGCTTTCGTTTCTAGTGCTGACATCATGGAATTAACAGAAAACTCCTTTAAACTGCGCGTTCCCAATAGTCTTATTCGCAATTTCTGGGAACAGGGGAAGCTTAAGAATGTCGTAGTAGA
The DNA here is from genome assembly GCF_963520105.1 of uncultured Abiotrophia sp. Classification (NCBI taxonomy): domain Bacteria; kingdom Bacillati; phylum Bacillota; class Bacilli; order Lactobacillales; family Aerococcaceae; genus Abiotrophia; species uncultured Abiotrophia sp. Next base: position 27,240 of record NZ_CAUQPN010000002.1, on the reverse strand, counting down.
TTTTTCCTTATCTACCTTTGGTCGTCAGTACCAAGCCAAATATGTGGTATCTCCTTCTAAGCAGCAGGTAAATACTCCAGTAGTCCAAACACCAGTCCATATTTCTCCCTTGGAGATGGAACCCAATGAACCGAGTTCTTATAGTCGCTCCCAATTAAATCCTAACTATACCTTCTCTAATTTTGTCATCGGGGAGGCCAATAAAATGGCCCATGCAGCAGCCTTGACCGTCTGTGATGCGCCGGGAGAGACTTACAACCCTTACCTGATTTATGGGGGTGTAGGGCTAGGTAAAACCCACCTCATGCAGGCAATTGGGAACGAAATTCTCAGCCGCCAACCGCATGCTAAGATTAAGTATGCCACGACAGAGTCCTTCACTAATGACTTTATTACGGCTTTAGAGAAAAATACAATCGAGGAATTCCGCCATATGTACCGGAAGATTGATGTCCTCTTGATTGACGATATTCAGTTTTTAAGTAATAAGAACAAGACGCGCGAAGAGTTCTTCCATACCTTTAATGAACTCTATAATCACGGCAAGCAGATTGTCATGACCTGTGACCGCCTGCCAAGTTCCTTAAGTGGTTTAGAAGATCGACTGATTAGTCGCTTTGCTTGGGGCTTGCAGATTGATATTACGCCACCAGACTTTGAAACGCGGATTGCCATCTTACGCAAAAAGGCAAGTAATGAATTCTCGGCCGATACCTTACAATATATCGCCAGCCACGTCAATACCAATATCCGGGAACTAGAGGGTGCCTTGACGCGGGTCACAGCCTATGCGACTATCCACAACCGTGAAATTACAACTAATTTAGCGGCTGAAGCCCTATCCAGTCTCCTCAATGGGACTCCAACCACAGGCGATAAGCTATCCATTGATGAGATTGTCACCCAAGTGGGTCGCTACTATAATGTCGAAATTGATGAATTAAAGGGCAAGAAACGGACCAAGGAAATTGTTCATCCCCGTCAAGTTGCCATGTATCTCTGTCGTGAATTAACAGATGTCTCCTTCCCAAAAATTGGCGAAGCCTTTGGCAAGCGTAATCACACCACTATTATCCATGCCTATGAGAAAATCAATGACGAATTACAACATAATGCGCGACTAAAACAGGAGCTCAGTGAACTCAAACAAAAACTAGGTCAGTAAGCTTGTTGATAAGTCTAAACACTTGTGGATAATTATGCACAGGGTTTTCCACATGTAAAAATCCCTTTATCTTCCCACTCAAGACAGTCTTCCACAGAATCCACAAGCCTTATGATGAAGAAGACTATATATATTTATCTTATTATATTTATGAATAAAAGGAGTCGACCACCATGCATTTTTCGATTAACCGTGATTACTTCATTAATCAACTCAACCATGTAGCACGAGCTATTCCAGGTAAAGCAGCTATTCCTGTCTTAACTGGTATGAAGTTAGAACTAAAATCAGATCGTCTGATTTTAACCGGTAGTGACGCTAGCATTTCCATTGAAAGTGTCATTGAAACAAGCCAAGAGGCAGCCCAACTTCAAGTTACTAGACTAGGTAGTATTGTCTTATCAGCACGCCTCTTCATTGATATTGTGCGCAAGCTACCAACTAATCAGGTAGAGATTGAAGTTCAAGACCACTATAATGTTCAATTAACATCAGGTAAAGCGGTCTTTACTATCCAAGGGGTCGACAGTAGCCAATACCCTGTCTTACCGGAAACAGATGAAGATAAGCCTGTCACCTTACCAGGTCTACTATTTAAGAAGTTAATCAACCAAACTATCTTCTCTGCCTCTAACCAAGAAAACCGTCCAATTTTAACTGGTTTGAACCTTTCTTTCCATGATGGTTACTTGACTGGGGTCGCAACTGATAGTCATCGTTTGAGTAAACGCGATATTCCAATTAAGGATCTAAATCCAAGTCTCAAGGGGCTGAATATTACCATTCCTAAAAAAACAGTGATTGAGTTGACTCGTATCTTAGATGACGAAACTAACGTGACTTTTTATGTTATGGCTCAGCAACTAGTTTTCCATTTTGATAATCTAGTCATTTACTCTCGTTTACTAGAGGGAACTTTCCCAGATACTAGCCGCTTAATTCCAACTACTTACAATACAGAATTAACCGTCAACACCCAATCCTTCAGCCAGGCTTTGGAGCGGGCAGCGCTCTTAGTTCATGTGGCTAAGTCTAATGTGGTTCAACTCAAAATGAGTCAAGGCAGTGTGGCGCTTCTAGTACAAGGTATTTCAATTGGTCAGTCTACCGAAGAGTTAAGCTATGATAGCTTGGAAGGGGACGACTTAACCATTGCCTTCAACCCTGATTACATGCGTGATGCCGTCAAATCATTTGGTGATACCACCATTAAATTAGGCTTTATCTCAGGTGAACGGCCATTATTGCTCCGCGAAGATAAAGTTGAAGAAGGTCATAATGACTTGATCCAACTCTTAACGCCAATCCGTACTCACCACGCTTAAAAATCTAAAACTGAAAAAAAACGCCTTTTTAGGCGTTTTTTTATTTAGCTAACTATTGGGCTTATTTGCCAGAAAAATTGCTTAAATCGACAAAAAAGAGTATAATTAGAGGGTAAAGGTCTAAAATCAAGATAGGTTAAGGTGATAAAATGGCAAGACAAGAAATAAGCATTGAGTCAGATTTCATTACCCTAGGACAGGTATTGAAAAATGAAGGCATCATTGCAACAGGTGGCCAAGCCAAATGGTTTCTGTCAGAAGAAAAGGTCTTGGTGAATCAGGAGCAAGAAACACGCCGAGGGCGCAAGCTCTATCCAGGGGATCAGGTCACCATTCCGGCTTTGGATTTTGATGCCTTGATGGTTGCAGATGAAGCTTAAGACCTTAAAGTTAAGCCATTTTCGGAATTACCAAGGGATTGAGCTTTGCCTAGGACCGGGTTTAACTATTCTGACAGGTGAAAATGCCCAGGGCAAGACTAACCTCTTAGAATCGATTTTTCTCTTGTCCTTGGCTAAAAGTCACCGAACGAATCATGATAGCGAAATGATTGAGTGGGACCAAGAACAGGCGCGGATTGAAGCGGTTATTGAAACCAAGAACTATGAAATTCCCCTGGCTTTAACCTTGACCAAAAAAGGCAAGGTAGCTCAGGTTAATTATTTAGATCAATCGAAGCTTAGCCATTTTGTGGGGCAATTCAATACGGTGCTATTTGCGCCAGAAGATATGCAACTAATCAAGGGGGCACCTAATTTACGGCGTCGTTTCCTAGATATCGAGTTAGGTCAGGCCAATCCCATTTATCTTAATCACCTCTTAACCTACCAGCGTTTGCTTAAACAGCGCAATAGCTACCTCAAGCAGGAGGGACGAGGCAAGAAATTCGATCAAGTCTTCTTTGAAATTTTGACTGAGCAACTATGCCAAGAAGGTGCTCATTTGATTCAATATCGCATGGAATTTCTTGAAAAATTAGGGCAAATCGCTAGTCCTATCCATCAGAATCTATCCAATGGTCGTGACCAGTTACATCTTGAATATGTCAATGGTAGCCAAGTTTATCAGCCTTTAACCTTAGAGGAAAGAATCAAGCAACTCCTCGATCAAGCTAGCACTTATGCCAGTCGTGAGCGTGATCAAGGAACGACCTTGTTTGGGCCTCACCGCGATGATTTTATGACCTATGTAAATGATAAAAAAGCCCAATTCTTCGGATCTCAGGGTCAGCAACGTACCATTGTCTTGAGTTTAAAACTGGCTGAAATTGAGCTCATTAAACAAGCACGAGGCGAATATCCCGTTCTACTCTTAGATGATGTCTTATCAGAGCTAGATGACGATCGCCAACATATTTTGATGTCTTATATTAAAGATAAGGTCCAAACCATCCTGACGACTGCGACGATTAAGGGCCTTAAACTACATCAGTTGCCTCATGCCGAGATTTTCTATATCTCAGCAGGTAACATCAGTAAAGGAGAACACTATGACGGAACAAATGCAAGCACCCCAACAGTATGATGCGGGTCAGATTCAGGTCTTAGAAGGTTTAGAAGCCGTCCGCAAGCGTCCCGGTATGTATATCGGGTCTACCTCGATTGTTGGTTTACACCATTTAGTTTGGGAAATTGTGGATAACTCAATCGACGAAGCCTTGGCTGGTTATTGTGACCATATCGAAGTAACCATTGAAGCCAATAATAGTATTACCGTTCAAGATAATGGGCGGGGGATTCCTGTTGATATTCAACCTCAAACAGGCCGTCCAGCGGTTGAGACAGTTTTTACGGTCCTCCATGCCGGTGGTAAATTTGGCGGTGGCGGTTATAAGGTGTCGGGTGGTCTCCACGGTGTGGGGGCATCTGTCGTAAACGCCTTGTCTACTGAATTAACCGTTCAAGTTTCGCGTGACGGGAAACTCTATCAACAACGTTACCACCGTGGAGCCGTTGAAGGCGACCTCGAAGTTATCGGTCAAGCTACAGAAACAGGGACCAAGGTCAACTTTTTACCAGACCCTGCTATCTTTACTGAAACAACGGTCTTTGAATATGATCGTTTGAAGAAACGGATTCGCGAGTTAGCCTTTCTTAACAAGGGTTTGCGGATTACCATTGAAGATAAGCGTCTGGATCAAGAAGAAAAAGATAGCTTCCACTATGAGGGTGGGATTAAGAGCTATGTACAACATCTTAATCAACATAAGACGCCAATTTTTGAAGAACCAATTTACATTGAAGGCGAAGTCGATGATATCCAAGTCGAAATTTCCATGCAGTATACGGATAGTTATCATACAACCATTCTGTCCTTTGCCAACAATATTCACACCCATGAGGGTGGGTCTCATGAAGCCGGCTTTAAGACTGGTTTAACGCGGGTTATCAATGATTATGCCCGTAAGATGAACTTAATCAAGGATAATGACGAGAACCTAACCGGTGAAGATGTCCGTGAAGGCTTAACCTTGGTTCTCTCTATCAAACACCCAGATCCTCAATTTGAGGGGCAAACCAAGACAAAATTAGGTAACTCTGAAGTACGGGCTATCACAGACCGACTCTTCTCCAATGGGTTTGATGTTTACCTGATGGAAAATCCTAAAGTGGCACGCATTATTGTCGATAAAGGGATTTTAGCGGCTAAGGCTCGTATGGCGGCTAAGCGTGCACGGGAAATGACAAGACGTAAGTCAGTCATGGAAATTAGTAACCTACCTGGTAAATTAGCTGACTGTTCTAGCCGTGAAGCTGAACTCTGCGAATTATTTATCGTCGAGGGGGACTCAGCCGGCGGTTCGGCTAAGCAGGGTCGTTCGCGTATGTACCAAGCCATTTTACCTATTCGTGGTAAAATTCTTAACGTTGAAAAAGCCTCCATGGATAAAATCCTTAATAACGAAGAAATTCGTTCCCTCTTTACTGCCATGGGGACTGGCTTCGGGGGAGAATTCGATGTCGCTAAAGCTCGTTATCATAAACTTATTCTTATGACCGATGCGGACGTCGATGGGGCTCACATCAGAACCCTACTCCTGACCTTGATTTATCGCTATATGCGTCCACTTTTAGATGCAGGTTATGTTTATATTGCTAAACCACCGCTCTATCAAGTTAAACAAGGTAAGCGTGCTATTTACCTAGATACTGATGCAGAACTCAAGGAGTGGCAAGAAGAAAATCCTAACGCGCGCTACACTATTCAGCGCTATAAGGGTCTTGGGGAAATGAACGAAGATCAATTATGGGAAACAACCATGAATCCAGAAAATCGCCGTATGTTACAGGTGACGGTGGAAGATGCTATTGAAGCGGAAGCCGTCCTGGAAATGTTGATGGGTGACGATGTAGAACCACGGCGGGCCTTCATTGAAGATAATGCTGTCTATGTCGAAAACCTTGATATCTAGCAGGCTGCGACAAGGAGAAAGGAACTAATAGTATGAGTGAAAGCTTTGATCATACACCGCATAATTATGAGGTCGTCAATCTCTCTAACGAGATGCGGACTTCCTTCCTAGATTATGCTATGAGCGTCATCGTTTCTCGGGCTTTGCCTGATGTACGTGACGGACTTAAGCCGGTTCACCGCCGTATTCTCTACGGGATGAATGAAATGGGAGTTACTCCGGATAAACCTTATAAGAAATCTGCTCGTATCGTCGGGGACGTTATGGGTAAATATCACCCACACGGGGACTCGGCGATTTATGAAGCCATGGTCCGGATGGCCCAACCTTTTAGTTATCGGGAACTACTAGTTGATGGGCATGGTAACTTTGGTTCTGTCGATGGCGACGGGGCAGCCGCGATGCGGTATACTGAAGCGCGTATGTCTAAGATTGCCATGGAAATGCTCAAAGATATCAATAAGGATACCGTTGATTTCAAGGACAACTATTCTCAAGAAGAAAAAGAACCTGTAACTCTTCCCTCTCGTTTCCCTAACGTCTTAGTCAACGGGGCAGCCGGGATTGCGGTCGGGATGGCAACCAATATTCCGCCTCATAACTTAGGCGAAACCATTGATGCCCTCAGCCTCTTGATGAAAAATCCAGAGGTGTCAGTTAATGAGCTGATGGAAGCTTTACCTGGACCTGACTTTCCAACAGGTGGGATTGTCATGGGTAAATCAGGTATCCGCAAGGCCTATCAAACTGGTAAAGGCAAGATTATTGTTCGCAGTCGCGTCGAAATCGAGCAAATGGCTCATGACAAGGAACGAATTGTTGTGACCGAGATTCCCTATGGGGTCAACAAGGCTAAGTTAGTAGAACGGATTGCCGAATTAGCTCGGGAGAAAAAAATTGAAGGGATTACCTATGTGGCCGATGAATCAGGCCGTGAAGGTATGCGGATTGTCGTAGAAGTAAGACGCGACACCAGTGCCAATGTCGTGCTCAACAATCTCTATAAATACACTGCCCTTCAAGTTACGTTTGGCTTCAATATGTTAGCCATTGACAAAGGTGTTCCAAAGATTATGAGCCTCAAGGAAATCTTGACCAAATATTTGGAATACCAAATCGAAGTTATTCGTCGTCGGACTGAGTTTGAAAAACGCAAAGCCGAAGATCGTGCTCACATCTTAGAAGGTTTGCGTAAGGCATTAGACTTCATTGATGAGATTATTGCCATTATTCGTGGCTCTCACGATACAGAAGTAGCCAAGGCTCAGTTAATTGAACGTTTTGAATTCTCGCCAATTCAGGCCCAAGCGATCCTAGACATGCGTCTAGCTCGCTTGACTGGTTTGGAACGTGAGAAGATTGAAGCAGAATATAACGATTTGATGGAATTAATTCGTCGCTTAACTGAAATTTTGAGTTCAGAAGCTAACATTATGGCCATTATTGAAGACGAATTGGCAGATATCAAGAATCGCTTCCCAGGTGAGCGTCGGACGGAATTACGTGTTGGCGAATTAACCAGTATCGAAGATGAAGACTTGATTGAGGAAGAAGATGTCTTGATTGCCTTGACCTCTAATGGTTACATCAAACGTATGACCCAGGATGAATTCCAAGTCCAAAACCGTGGTGGCCGTGGGGTCAAAGGTATGGGTATGAGTGATAATGATAATATCCAGACCCTTGTTTCTTGCTCGACTCACGACAGCCTACTCTTCTTCACCAATAAAGGGAAGGTCTACCAAAGTAAAGGTTATGATATTCCTGAGTATGGTCGGACTGCCAAGGGGATTCCAGTGGTCAACCTCCTCAATATCGAGAAGGAAGAATACGTTAAGGAAATCATTGCCCTTCATCCAAGTGAAGAAAATCAATACCTCTTCTTTGTAACCAAGAATGGGATTGTGAAGCGTTCTGACGTTAACGCCTATGCCAACATCCGCAATAATGGTTTGATTGCCCTTAACATGCGCGAAGACGATGAATTAATCAACGTCCTAGTGACGAATGGTCAGCAAAACATTATTATCGGAAGTCACAATGGTTATGCTATGACTTTCTCAGAAACAGATGCCCGTATCATGGGCCGGACAGCGACTGGTGTTCGTGGGATGAAACTGCGTGAGGGTGACTATGTCGTTGGGGCTGCCGTCTTAAACCCTGAATCTAATGTCTTAGTTGTAACCGAGCGTGGTTATGGTAAGCAAACCCCAGCTAGCGAGTATGCTGTTAAGAACCGAGGCGGTAAAGGGATTAAGACCTCTAATATTTCTGCTAAATCTGGTCAGCTTGCTGGTATCGTAGCGACCGAAGGCGATGAGGACCTCATGGTCATGACAGATCAAGGGGTTGTAATCCGCTTCAATATTGCTAGCATCTCTGTCACTTCACGCGCTACCCTTGGGGTCAAAATGATTCGTCTAGATGATGGAGCTAAGGTAAGTTCTATTACCAAGATCATGAAGACAGGTGAAGAAACTCAAGAACTGGCTGAAACGGAAGTAGATACCGAAGAAGCCAAGGATGACTCGGATTCTGAAGAAGAATAAGAAGTTCAATCAAGAAGTTGGGTCCCTTTATTGGGAGCCAACTTCTTTTGTTGTCTTAGCATAATTTGACATGATAGTTAAGAAGGGATAAGATTAAGACTTAGAGAAAGGTTTTGAGAGAGGGGGATTATCCCATGAAAACTTGGCAACAAGTCTGGACTCTGGTTGGAGTAAAATTTAAGCAGAGTTTTGCGTCTGTCAAAATATCACCTATGATATATATAACGATTTTATATCCAGTAATAATGAATTTTATTCTTCCAAACGATGTGAGTTCTATAGAACGACAAGGCTTTGTTATGATTATGTTTTTTTCCTTTTTAGGTAGCGTGTCTCCTATTACGCTTGCTATGTTGAATTTAACTGAGGATAAGGAGCATAAAACTTTACGTATTTTATTAGATAGTCATGTTAGGCCTTGGGTTTATTTACTGTCCCTAGTCATTATGACACAGATTACTATGTGGGTGACAGTAATGATAAGCTTGCCTTTAATGAACCTAGATTATCAGTATTTAGGCTCTATTTTTGGCATGATTTTCCATTTTGGTATGTGCTTTCTAATTTCTAGTATCTTGGGATTGATTTTTGGTTTAATCTTTGATCGGTCTGCAACAGCAAATGCTGCAAGTATAGTCCCCATGTTAGCCATAGCCTTTATTCCTTTATTTAGTAGAATGAATGACCATTTAGCAGGATTGATGCCTTATTTTTATACTGGACGTGCCAATGCCTGGTTACTTCATTTAGATTATGGTGGTTTGGGGATAGATTTGTTGGTTTATGGCGTTTGGCTACTAGCTAGTCTGATTGTTTTGACAATTTCTTATCGACAAAAACGGAATCGACTCTATCTATAAAAGGAGGATGAGGCCATGAAGTTATGTGAATGGCAAGATGTGATGAAGCAGTCGCAGAATGGCATGTTACTCAAGGATTTGAATTTTAGTATTGAAGCAAGGCAGCATCTAGGAATTAAGTTCACGCAAGATGAACGGCAAATATTCTATGAGCTTTTGGTGGAGCGCGAGCGACCAACTAGCGGTCAAATCAACCGTAGTTTTAAGTCGATGGCAAGCTGTCGCTTAGATGACGGAGTCTATGAAGGTCAGACAGTTAAAGTAGCTGTCACTCTTTTTAGTCGTTTGACTGGCTATGCTGGAAATTTGTCAGAGCTCTATGAGGCCTTCGCCTTATCGGATTTAGTAAATTATCGTATCAAGGATTTGACGTCTGATCAGCGTCATCGCTTGCAGTTGCTACGAGCTACTCTTAAGCAACCAGATTTGCTCTACCTAGAAAGTCCCATTTCGCTCTTAAGTCATGACGGTGTGGGGCTCTATCTTAAGGCTTTGGATTATCTCAAGTCTCTACCCCTAACCCTCTTGATAACGGCTACCTCGCTAGAAGAATTAGTTCTCCTTAATATCGTGACCTATCGTTACCAGGTTCAAGATGGATTAGAATTGGTAGATGTTTCAGAGGAAGAATCGGATTCAGAAGGTAAGGAAGCAGAGGAATTAACGGCGACTGAACTCAACCGCGTCTTTAAGGTTGCCTGCAAACTCAGTGATAAAACTGTTTACTTTAATCCAAATGAAATAGATTATATTGAAAGCATTAATAGCGTATCGACTGTTCAAGTTAATGGTGATTCTTATCCGACTGCCATGACCTTGTCTGACTTAGAAGATAAGTTGAAGCACTTTGGCTTCTTCAGATGTCATCGATCTTACCTGGTTAATCTCCAGCGAATTAACGAATTGGTGTCCTATTCTAAGAATTCTTATACCCTGATTCTCAAGAAACCTAAAGAAACACTCTTACCTCTGTCGCGTAGTCGATTGGACTCTTTGCGACAATTAATTGAATTATAGCCATTTCTGAGGTACCACTCAGCCCGTTTTTTCCACACTTGGGCCGAGTGGGCCTCTTTTTGACTTTTTGGCCGTACAATTGGGCGACTTTTTGCGTCAAAAGTCAAAAGTCGGTGTAGACTATAGTCATCAAAGCAAATATCAGAAGGAGGCAGTCACATGTCACACACATCTGTTATCGAGGTACGCGACCTCGTCAAACAATTTAAAAATCAAACCGCGCTCAATCATTTAGATTTTTCAGTTGAATCTGGAGAAATTTTTGGATTTTTAGGACCATCGGGTGCAGGTAAAACAACCACCATTAAAATCTTAACCGGTCAACTACTAGCTAGTTCAGGTGAAACTAAATTATTAGGAATAGCAACTGATGCTCTGACTCAAGATATCTATCAGGAAGTCGGAATCGTCACGGATAACTCAGGTCTCTACGAAAATGTTTCTGTCTATCGTAATATGAAGTTTTTCGCCGATTTACTTAAAGTTGATAAGAAGCGGATTGACTTCTTACTTGAACGCGTTGGATTGGCTCAAGATAAGAAGAAACTTGCTCGCCGTTTATCGAAAGGGATGCGTCAGCGTCTAGTATTGGCCCGTGCCCTTCTCCATTCGCCTAAGGTGCTCTTCCTAGATGAACCAACTTCCGGTTTGGATCCAGCAACTGCTCAAGCCATTCATAAGTTACTGAAGGAAGTGCAAGCTGAAGGCACCACCATCTTCCTCACAACACATAATATGGAAGAAGCGACTAAACTCTGTGATCGAGTGGCTCTTCTCAATGATGGGAAGATTGTTTCGCTCGATACGCCAAGAAATACTTGCTTAAACTTTAAGCGAGAACGCAAGTTAGAAGTAGGCTTAAGAGATAAGAGTCAGGTAGTTATTAATCAGGACTCGGCAGGGATTGCGCAACTGAATGAATGGTTAAGTCAAGATTTAGTCGAAACCATCCATTCCAATGAACCAACGTTAGAAGAAGTATTTATTGCTAAGACAGGGAGAGAATTACTATGATGAACTTACACAAAATCTGGACTATTTCAAAATTCAAAATCTACCAAATCGTTGTTAATATGCAGATTTTACCTATTTTGTTAATGGGTATGATTATGCCGGTTGCTATGAATTTTATCTTGCCTCGAACGGATGAATTTGCTCAAGGAAATGTACGTAGTATCATGATTATTTCCATGGGTTTCATCTTTATCGCAGGGATGGGAAGTGCCATGACTGGCATGATGAGCTTAGTTGAGGAAAAGGAAAAGAAAACCTTGCGGGTTTTGATGACTTCAACGGTAACAAGCTTAGAATTTCTCATTGCTACCCTACTGCCAACGGTTGTTCTCTTAATGTTACTCAGCTACCTCTTAATTCCTTTATCAGGTATGAGTTTTTCTGATTTATCTCTTCTTAAGTATGGGATTGTCAGCTTATCAACCATTGTTTCTGGATCTATTATTGGCTTTATTTCAGGGATTTTTGCTAAAAATTCATCTGAGGCTACAGCCTACAGTATTTTCCCTTTGATGATTTTAATCTTGGTTCCTTTCTATTCCATGTTTAGTGAACCTTTGGCTAAGGTTGCGCCCTATCTATACACTAACTTCTTCTTCAGTTGGGCGCGTAACTTTGCTGATGCTAGCTTGCCTCTGCGAGAAGTCTTAGTAGCTTTAGCTTGGTTGTTAGGTCTTAGTCTGGTTTTCGTTCTACTCTATCGTCACAATGGATTAGAAAAAGAATAGGGGGAAACTCTTATGTCATGTACTCGTCCTAATCGGCTAATCAATATGGTTTTACTTGTTGTCCTTCTCTTAAGTCTTTTGATAGAAGTCACGATAGGATCAAGCACCAGCCTTTGGTTATCCATTTTAGGAAATCCATACTTGCAGCGTGCCATCGCCATGGCCATCATTGGGAACTTTTGCTATAAGTTGTGTCGTCAGGAATGCTAAGTAACTCCATCCCCCTTTTTGGGGGATATTTTTGTTAATAGACTTATGGGAGATTCTTCTGATTATAGCTTGCAATTCTTGCTAGGCTCGCGTATAATTAATAGATGTGAGTATGTGACTATTTCCATACTCTCCTTGCTCTTTATGAGCCAATAGTCCAAAAGGAGGTGCAGTCAATGAGTCAAGCAACTAAATACGAAATCTTGTACATCATCCGTCCTGATTTAACAGATGATGCTAAGAAAGAATTGGTCGAGCGTTTCAATTCAATCTTAACTGAGAACGGTACTGAAGTTGTTGAATCGAAAGACTGGGCGAAAAAACGTTTTGCTTACGAAATCAACGACTACAAAGAAGGTATTTACCATATCGTGAATGTTGTCGCTGAAAACGCACAAGGCATTAACGAATTCGACCGTCTTGCGAAAATCAACCGTGACATCTTACGTCACATGATCGTCAAAGTCGAAGCTTAATTGTTTCACGTGAAACATCTTGAGGGAGGAACCAACATGAATACTGTACAATTAGTCGGACGTTTAACCCGTGATGTTGAATTACGTTTTACCTCATCTGGCACTGCAGTCGGTTCTTTTACCATTGCGGTTAACCGTAATTTTACTAACCAACAAGGTGAACGTGAAGCGGACTTCATTTCGTGTGTGATTTGGCGGAAGGCAGCTGAAAACTTAGCTAACTTCACGCGTAAAGGTTCCTTGATTGCTATTGATGGACGTCTTCAAACACGTTCATACGATAATCAACAAGGCCAACGAGTATATGTAACCGAAGTGGTTGTTAACAACTTCGACTTGCTAGAATCTCGCTCTGTGACTGAGCAACGCCCTGTCTCTAGTCCAAATACTGATCATCAAGCAAGTGCTTATGGTGTAGGTGGTGGAGGCGGATACCAATCACAGCCACAAATGAATCAAAATAACTATAATCAATCATTTTCTTCATCAAATACTTCTCCATTTATGGATGAAGGTCACCCAATTGATATTTCTGAAGATGATTTACCATTCTAAGAATTAATAAGGAGTATGACATATGGCTGAACAACAACAACGCCGTGGCGGCCGTCGCCGTCGTAGAAAAGTATGTTTCTTCTGCGCAAACCATATCGATCATCCTGACTACAAAGACGTAGATTTACTCAAACGTTTCATTTCTGAAAAAGGGAAAATCTTACCACGTCGTGTAACTGGGACTTGCGCGAAGCACCAACGTGCTTTAACCGTTGCTATTAAACGTGCACGGATTATGGGTCTTTTACCATTTACTGTACAAGACTAATTTTACTGACTAGAACTTCGGTTCTAGTCTTTTTTGTTTCACGTGAAACATTCCTCGCCAACTAGAGAAACTAGAATAAATGTGGTAAAATAGAGGAGAATAAAACTACTAGGAGGTGGACAGTGAAAAAAGATAGAATAAGGCAGTTTATAAAACTGTTGGACCGCTCTTCAATGAAGTGGCCAGTATTGTTTTTTACCGTCTTTTATCTCTCTATTATTCTAGCAACGCTTGCTTATATGCCTTGGATAGCACTTCTGATGCTAGTGTTAATGTTCTTATTCATACTGATTGGATTTAATCATTTTGAAGGTTACATGCAATATTTAGAACAGCAGTACTCTAGTGTGGCACCAACCTTGCACTTAGCGCAAGAAGATGCCTTGTATCGTGCTCCTATTGCGGTGCTTATCTACAATAATAAGCACGAGGTAGCCTGGGTTAACCCAGAGTTTCAGCATCATTATGGGAATCTACAACTTCTGGGACAGCCACTTGCTAAGTTACATTCAGGTTTAGGTGAAATTATAAACCAAGAAAATCCAGAAAAACAATGGCAAACTATTGAGATAAATCAAAAGTTTTACCGTTATCTACATCAGCCGTCCTATCAGGCGATTTACTTTATTGATCAAACGCCCGAACATGAGATGGTAGCTCAAAGAGCGTATGATCGTATAGTCTTTGGCTACTTGCTCATTGACGAATACGATGAATTAGTACAGTCCATGGATGACAGTGAGACTTCGCTCTTTGATGCTAAACTATTAAATGGTTTGCGAGAATGGGCCAATCAATTCAACCTTTATCTCAAACGTTTAGAAGATGATCGATTTTTAGTATTAGCTAATCAAGCAGCCCTAGATGTGTTGGAGAAGGATAAATTCAAAACGCTAGAAAGCATAAAAGAAACAGAAGCTAAACAGTCGATCCCTGTATCGATAAGTGTAGGGCTTGCATACTCAGAGGACACCTATTATGGGCTTGATGAACTAGCCAATCAAGCTCAACTTAATGTAGAGTTAGCTTTAGCGCGTGGGGGTGATCAGACTGTAGTTCGCTCACACAACGGACAAGCCCGTTTTTATGGTGGTAAGTTGAACGTTAACCAAAAACGCTCAATTACACGTTCTAAATTGGTTTATCAGGCCCTGCTGACCTCTGTCGAACAAGCCAACCGTGTGATTATTGCGGGCCATAAATATCCTGATATGGATGCTGTTGCGTCAGCCTTAGGAATTCATAAAATAGTAAGCCAACAGGGTAAATTTGCTAGAATTATCCTTGATCGCCAGGAGTTATCTGATGATGTGGCTCAGCTTCTTGAATTTCCTGCAATCAAGAATGAGGCCTCCAATCTATTCATTAGTTTAGAGGAAGCTCAAGAGATTGTTGATAATCGTACTCTCGTTGTCATGGTGGATCACCACAGACCTAGCTTATCTGCTGCTGGCCCACTAGTGAATGAGCATGAGGTGGTCATCATTGATCATCACCGCCGAAGTGAAGATTTCCCTACTAAGCCAGTTCTAACCTTCATTGAGCCTTATGCCTCATCAACATCAGAATTAGTTACGGAATTCTTCATCTATATGCGGAACAGTCACGAAACACTGAACAAAACAGAGGCAACAGCTCTCTTAGCTGGTATTATTGTGGACACTAATAACTTTGCCAGTCGCACAGGGTCGAGAACTTTTGATGCAGCAAGTTATCTTAAGTCTCGTGGTGCTAATGAACACTTAATTCAGCAGTTGCTTAAGGAAGATCTTAAGCGATTGTTAGAGCGCAACGAGATTATAGCTCAGGCCCATTATATCGGTGAAGATATTATTGTAGCTAAGGCTCAAGAGGGAAAAGTTTATGACAATGTGACAGCCTCTCAAGCAGCGGATGTCATGCTAACACTTAAAAAAGTAGAAGCTTCTTTTGTTATATTTGAGCGCCCTGATCAAACAATCGGGATTAGTGCCCGTTCCATGGGTAGGCTTAATGTCCAGACCTTGATGGAAGAAATGGGTGGGGGTGGTCATTTGACTACTGCTGCAACTCAAATAAAGGAATCAAGTCTTGATCAAGTCTATCAGGACTTAGTAGAGACCATTCAACGTAATAAGGAGGAAAGTTGATGAAAGTAATCTTACTACAAGACGTAAAAAAACAAGGAAAAAAGGGTCAATTGATTGAAGTATCGGAGGGCTATGGCCGTAACTTCTTAATCAAGAATGGCTTAGCTAAACTTGCTGATAATGCTGCAGTTAATCAATTAAATGCTGAAAATAAAGCTAAGGCTCGCTTAGAGGCTGAAGAATTGTCTCAAGCAAAAGACCTTAAAGAAAAACTCGAAGATGAAAAAACTGTGATTGTAATTAAAGCAAAGTCAGGCGCAGATGGTCGTCTCTTTGGGACCATCCCATCGAAACAAATCGCTGAAGAACTTAAAAAACAGTATAACCTCAGTATTGATAAACGCAAGATTCAGCTAGAACAAAACTTAGCTTCCTTAGGCCACCACCATGTAGCGGCTAAGTTACATCATGACGTGACCGCCAAACTTAATGTTCATGTTGTTGAAGCCTAAGTTTACATCTTAAAGGGACTGACCTAGTCAGTCCCTTTATTGTTTCACGTGAAACATTCGACCTAATTAGAGACAAAAATGGGCAGCTATCAGTTGCTATTTTTTCGGATATACGGTAAAGTAAATAGTGGTTGTGAAACTTTTTTGTTTCACGGATTATTCACAAGAAAGAAGGCTCTCATCCATGAATCCAGAGACATTTATTGCCCAATGCGCCGCACATGGACTAGTGCTGAATGACCAGCAAATTGCCCAATTTGAGCGCTATTTTCAACTCTTGGTTGAGTGGAATGAGAAGATGAACTTAACAGCCATTACCCAACGTGAAGAAGTCTACCTCAAGCATTTTTATGACTGCTTAATGGCTCTATGGAATATGCCCTTGGATAATTACGCCCTCCAACTCTGTGATGTTGGGGCCGGCGCAGGATTTCCAAGTATCCCATTAAAAATCGCGCATCCAGAGTTACAAGTGACTATTGTCGATTCGCTCCAAAAGCGTCTAACCTTCATTGAACATTTGGCTGAGGAACTTGGTTTAGAAGGGGTATCCTGTGTCCATGGACGTGCCGAAGATGTAGGGCAAAATCCTGTCTATCGAGGACAGTTTGACTTAGTAACAGCTCGTGCGGTCGCAAGCCTCAATGTTCTAGCAGAATACTGCCTTCCTTTAGTTAAGATTGGAGGCCAGTTTTTAGCGTTAAAAGCACAGAAATCTGACCAAGAATTAGAAGAAGCTAGGGCTGCTATCAGCATTCTGGGAGCTAAACTAATCAAGGTAACGGAAGACCAGTTACCCGTTGAGTCAGCAGACCGCCGTTATATTCTGATTCAAAAAACAAAAGAGACGCCTAATAAGTATCCGCGTAAGGCAGGTAAACCTGCGAAGAATCCAATAAAAGCCTAGGAGGTAAGCTATGGGAAGAATGATTGCAATCGGAAATCAGAAGGGTGGCGTTGGTAAAACAACGACTACCGTCAACTTGGGAGCTGCCCTGGCTTTCCAAGGCAAGAAAGTCCTGATTATTGATATGGACTCACAGGGGAATGCAACCAGTGGTTTAGGGATTGAACGAGCTGACGTTAAGCAAAGCGTCTACGAAGTCCTAGTCGATCAAATTGAAGCAGCGGGAGCTATCTTGCCTACTTCTCGCGAGAATCTCTGGATTTTACCGTCTACCCTCCAATTAGCTGGGGCAGAGATTGAACTGGCAACAGCAGACCACCGCGAATCAAGGCTCAAACAGGCTATTGAACCTATTAAGGCTGACTACGATTATATTTTAGTAGATTGTCCACCATCACTCGGCCAGTTATCGCTCAATGCATTTACAGCGAGTGATACCATCTTGATTCCAGTACAGTGCGAATACTATGCCTTAGAAGGTTTGAGCCAACTCTTGAACACTATTCGCTTGGTTCAACGTACCTATAATAAGAACTTTCGGATTGAAGGCGTACTCTTGACCATGTTGGATGCTCGAACCAATTTGGGTTATGAAGTGGTTGAAGAAGTGCGTAAATATTTCCAAGAAAAAGTCTATCAGACAATCATTACACGTAATGTCCGACTCTCTGAAGCGCCATCCTATGGTCAGTCAGTCATTGACTATGATCCAAAATCTCGTGGAGCTGAAATGTATATGGACTTAGCCAAGGAGGTGGCTGCAAATGGCTAATAAACCAAAACCTAAGCAAAAACGAAGTGGTTTGGGTCGGGGCATGGATGCCTTATTTACCCCTTTAGAAGAAACGCCATCTGAGTTTGAACAAGTTGAAGAAATCAGCTTAGAGGCTATTCGCCCTAACCCTCATCAGCCGCGTAAGCATTTCAATGAAGATGCCCTCAATGAATTGGCCGACTCCATTCGGAATAATGGCGTCTTCCAACCTATCATCGTCCGTAAGTCAGCCATCAAAGGCTATGAACTAGTAGCCGGCGAACGTCGGGTTAGAGCTAGTCGTCTAGCGGGGCTCACCACCATTCCGGCCATTGTCCGTCAACTTGATGAACGGGTTATGATTGAGATTGCCGTTTTGGAAAACTTGCAACGGGAGGACTTGAGTCCACTGGAAGAGGCGGAAGCCTACGACATGCTCATGAACAAGTTGAATTTGACCCAGGCAGAAGTGGCTGAACGTATGGGAAAGAGTCGGCCTTATATTGCCAATTATCTACGACTCTTAACTTTACCAGATGAAGTGAAGAAATTGGTTCAAAAAGAAGCACTATCTATGGGCCAAGCAAGAACCCTGCTGTCACTTAAGGATAAGAAGCAGTTGGTGACCCTAGCACAACGTGTCATCAAGGAACAACTAACAGTCCGTCAGTTAGAAGACTTGGTACAACAACTCAATGAGAAGTCCCAAGCCAAACAAATCAAAAAGACCAAGAAAGCAGACAAAAAGCCATCTTATATCTTAGCTTGCGAGCAAAAACTGCAAGAACGTTTTGGCACCATGGCCTTGATTCAACAGCGGGGTGACAAGGGTAAGATTGAGATTGAATACATGGATGAATCTGACCTCATGCGTATCCTAGATTTGCTACAAATTCAAGCCTAGGAGGAAACCATATGCAAAAAGACTATGATCTTCATGACATTATCGAGATGAAAAAGCCTCATGCTTGCCAAACTAACCGTTGGCAGATTATCCGTATGGGCATGGACATCCGAATCAAATGCTGTCACTGCGGACATATTGTGACCTTAACCCGGCGCGACTTTGAAAAACGACTTAAGAAAATCAAAGAAAAAGCGCCCGAAAAAATCTAGCTAAAGAAAGAGTGAATGACATTGGCATTAACAGCCGGTATTGTAGGTCTTCCTAACGTTGGGAAATCTACCCTATTCAATGCAATTACAAAAGCAGGTGTCGAAGCGGCTAACTATCCCTTCGCTACCATCGATCCAAACGTCGGGATTGTTGAAGTTCCTGATCAACGTCTGATTGAAATTACCAAACTTGTTAAACCTAAAAAGACAGTGCCAACGGCGATTGAATTTACTGACATCGCAGGGATTGTAAAAGGTGCAAGCCGTGGTGAGGGGCTGGGTAACAAGTTCTTAAGCCATATTCGCCAAGTTGACGCCATTTGTCACGTGGTCCGTTGTTTTGCCGATGGCAATATTACGCACGTTTCAGGTAAGGTAGACCCACTTTCAGATATTGAGACTATTAACCTAGAATTGATTCTGGCCGATTTGGAAACCATCGATAAGCGCATTGGACGTGTAGCCAAACTAGCTAAATCTAAAGATAAAGATGCAGTAGCGGAATTAGAGGTTCTAGAAAAGTTAAAAGCTGCGCTAGAAGACAATCAACTGGCTAATTCTGTTGACTTCTACGATGAACAACTACCTTATGTACGCAACCTCTTCCTCTTGACACGCAAAAAGATGCTTTACGTTGCCAATATTGGTGAAGATGAAGTGGTGGATCCTTCGGATAACCCATATTTAGCTCAGGTGCGCGAGCTAGCGGCTAGCCAAGGTGCAGATGTCGTACCAATTTGTGCGCGTTTGGAAGAAGAAATTGCTGAATTGGATGATGAAGAGAAGGCTGTCTTCTTGGAAGACTTCGGTTTGCAAGAATCTGGTTTGGACCGTCTTATCCAACATGTCTATAGCCTCTTAGGACTAGCCACTTACTTTACGGCTGGGGAACAAGAAGTTCGAGCTTGGACCTTCAAACAAGGTATGAAGGCGCCACAAGCAGCTGGGATTATTCACTCTGACTTTGAACGTGGCTTTATCCGAGCTGAGACGGTTTCTTATCAAGATTTAGTCACTTACCAAAGTATGCAGGCCGCCAAAGAAGCAGGTCGTGTACGTTCAGAAGGTAAAGAATACGTTGTACAAGACGGCGACATTATGCTGTTCCGCTTTAACGTATAGCCTATAGGAGGAAAAATCATGACTGAAGAAATTAAACAAACAGAGCAAGTAGAGACGGAAGCAGAGGTTGCAGTTGAGGAGGCTTCTGCCAGCTTAACAGAGTCAGAAATTTTTGGCCGTTTAACCAAACGCAACCAACAATACATGTTGACTTTAGATAGAAACTTAGCGGCTGCTAATCTAACCGAGTCCATTCGCCAACAAATCTATCAAGAAATGTGCGAAACCTTGGAAGAAGGCCAACAGACCGGGCAGACTGCCCGTCAATTATACGGCACGCCGACTGAATGTACGGCTGTTATCTTAGAACAACAGTTTCCTAGTGATGACGAAGGCGAGCGCTCGGCCGATTGGAAGATTGCCCTCGATGGTGGCTTGCTATTAGGATCTGTCTTTACTTTGATTACGGGCTTCTCGCTTATGCGTCAAGGGGAACATAGTGAAGCAACAATCAACAATATGGGCTTAATCACCTTAATCGTTAACTACTTAGTGGCAGGGATTGCCATGCTGATTGTGTCCAAGGTGCTACCAGACATGGATGCGCCTAAAGGTAAGCGCGGCTACTTTAAATACTTCTCTGTGTCTTCTCTGGCTATGCTAGGGTGGATTGTTGCTGTCAGCATCTCGAGCGTCATCTTCCCAACGGCTATCAACCCAGTCTTTCCATATGATATCTACTTCATTATAGGGGGCTTAACCTTCCTCTTGCGCTTCTATCTCAAAAAGCGGTGGAATATCAAGGGTGGCCTTTTCTAACAAAATTGAAAGACCGATTCAGTCGTAAACTGAGTCGGTTTTTTAGTATGCAAGATCTAGGAGATTAGAGTAAAGCAACAAGATTAGAATTTAAAAAGAATGAGCCTTTAGGCTTGCTCCTAAGGGGCGAAAGTGGTATTTTATTAAAAATAACTGTTGCTGAGAAGTCAAAGGAGGAAATAGAATGTCAGGTTGGGAAACAAAATTTGTACGTGAAGGATACACATTTGACGATGTCTTGCTGGTGCCAGCGCGCAGCGAGGTATTGCCAAATGATGTGGATTTAAGAGTTGAGTTAGCGCCTAATCTAAAATTGAATGTTCCAATTATTAGTGCTAGCATGGATACTGTGACGGATTCGACCATGGCAATCGCTATGGCCCGTCAAGGTGGACTGGGTGTCATCCATAAAAACATGTCCATTCAAGAACAGGCTGAAGAAGTTCGTAAGGTAAAACGTTCAGAAAATGGCGTCATCATCGATCCTTTCTATTTAACACCTGACAATACGATTGAGGATGCGGAAGAATTAATGAGCCGTTATCGGATTAGTGGGGTACCGATTGTAGAGAGCCTTGAAAGCCGTAAGTTAGTCGGGATTATTACCAACCGTGACCTCCGTTTCATTCCAGATTATAGCCATAAGATTGTGGAATACATGACGCATGAAAAATTGGTAACTGCTCCGGTTGGGACGACCCTAGAAGAGGCAGAAAAGATTCTTCATCAACACCGGATTGAAAAATTACCAATTGTCGACGAATCAGGTCGACTATCCGGCTTAATCACCATTAAAGATATTGAGAAAGTCATTCAATTCCCTAACTCTGCCAAGGATCAACACGGTCGCCTTTTAGTTGCGGCAGCTGTAGGGATTACCAGTGATACTTTCGATCGTGCAAGTGCCCTCATTGCTGAGCAAGTAGATGCTTTGGTCATTGATACTGCCCATGGCCACAGTGCTGGGGTTATTCGTAAGATTAAGGAAATTCGTGAGACCTTTCCAGATGTCACCATCATCGCTGGTAACGTGGCAACTGCTCAAGCCACTCGGGACCTCTTTGAAGTAGGGGTAGATGTCGTTAAAGTCGGGATTGGACCAGGTTCTATCTGTACTACCCGGGTTGTAGCCGGTGTTGGTGTGCCTCAATTAACTGCTATTTATGACTGTGCGACAGCTGCCAAAGAATACGGCAAGGCTATTATTGCAGATGGTGGGATTAAATATTCAGGGGATATCGTTAAAGCCCTTGCCGCTGGCGGCCATGCGGTCATGCTAGGGAGCATGTTGGCTGGTACGGACGAGTCACCAGGTGAATTTGAAATCTACCAAGGCCGTCGTTTCAAGGTTTATCGTGGTATGGGTAGCTTAGCTTCAATGGAAAAAGGTTCAAGCGACCGTTACTTCCAAGCTACCAACGAAGCCAACAAACGTGTACCTGAAGGGATTGAAGGTCGCGTTGCCTACAAGGGAAGCGTAGCAGATATTGTTTTCCAAATGATTGGGGGCCTTCGCTCAGGTATGGGCTACTGTGGAACACCAAATCTCCAATCCCTGCGTGAAGATGCGCAATTCATCCGCATGAGTGGTGCAGGCTTGATTGAGTCTCACCCACACGACGTTCAAATCACCAAGGAATCACCTAACTACTCTCGTAGCTAAAGATTATAAATGAGATGCCCCTAGGGGCATCTTTTCTTTGTCTATAACTTTTAATAAAACTTAAGACACAGGGCATCTGGTTTGATGTATAATGAAGGAGACTTGATAAGAAAGTGAGGACAGCAAGATGCGAATTTTGGTAGCAGATGACGATCGCGAAATTGTTGAATTACTCAATATTTATCTTCATAATGAAGGTTACGACGTAATTAAGGCCTATAACGGCCATCAAGCCTTAAGTTACATTAAAAACGATGTGGACCATGAAATTGGCCTAATCATTTTGGATATTATGATGCCAAAAATTGATGGAATGCAGGTACTGGATAAGTTACGTGCCGCAAACTATGAGACACCCGTCTTAATGTTGAGCGCCAAAAGTTCAGATCAAGACAAGATTCAAGGACTGACCAGTGGGGCTGATGACTATGTCACCAAGCCATTCAACCCATTAGAAATTATTGCGCGGGTCAAATCCATCTTGCGTCGCCAGTCCACCTATCAGAAGGAAGTAGCAGAGCCGGATGTTATTGAGATAGGCCCTTTAATTATTCGACGCGCTTCCCACGAAGTAAAGACCTTAACGGATAAGGACATTCAGCTGACGGCTTTAGAATTTGGTATTCTATATCTTTTGGCTAGCCATCCCAACCAAGTCTTTAGTGCCGAAGAAATATTTGAAGCCGTTTGGAACCAAGAAAGTATTGTGTCAGCCAAGACGGTTATGGTCCATGTCAGCCATTTGCGGGATAAGATTGAAGCGGCCACAGAAGGTGAACGTGTCATTCAGACCGTATGGGGAGTAGGTTATAAGATTGAAGGATAAGGATAAAAAATCGCCTCAACGACTCAGCATGCGCTTGACACGAAGCGAGCGGAGCGAACTCATCGTAGAAGCCATTATTACCATGAGTTTAATCTTCTTACTCTATCTCAGCGCTCTCTTGATCTATCGCCAAGCCATTGATTATAAATTAAACTTCTTTGGCCTAGATACCACGCTACGCCATATGCTAGGCTTAACACGCCAGCAAATTATTGTCTCCGTCTATATTTTTTCTCTTGCCTCCTGTGTGGTTGCTATCCTTGTCACCAATTGGCGGGTCAAGCGACGCATTAATCAAATGAAGTTAGCCCACATTCTGGACTATCTTAAATATATTGCGCAAGGCCACTATGAGATTCGTATTCCTCAGACAGACTTAGGTGAGATGGATGAAGTGGTCAGCTCAATCAATCATTTGGTAGATAGCACGGTCAAGGCCATTGAAGAAGAACGGAAGATTGAAAAGTCGAAGGATGAGCTTATTACTAATATCGGACATGATATCCGTACGCCTTTGACTTCTGTCATAGGTTACCTAGGTTTGATTGAGAACCAACAATATCATAGTCAGGAAGAACTAGCCCGTTATGCCCACGTTGCCTATCGGAAGGCCCAGCAGATGCAGAGCTTGGTTCAGGACCTCTTTACTTATACAGCTACTCGTCAGACGACAACGGAAATCAGACCAGTTCAGGTTCAGGTACTACGTTTCATGGAACAGTTAGTGGCTGACTTCGAACTTAACGCCAGAGAAAAAGCCATTGAACTACGCTTGGATATCCGGCCGCAGAACCTGCTTGCTAGCTTTGATGTCGATAAGATGGCGCGCGTTTTCCATAACCTTTTATCCAATGCACTTAAATATGGTGCTGGCGCACATTATATTGAGTTATTAGCTTATCAAGAGGAAGACTATATTTATTTTAAAGTTAAAAACGACGGACAACCGCTTGATAAGACTGAATTAGAAGACATTTTTCAAAGAAGCTATCGAGCTGATCAGTCACGCAGTGCTAACCAACCTGGAACAGGCTTAGGGTTAGCCATCGTCCGTAATATCGTCGAACTTCACCATGGCCATGTTTATGCCACGGTAGAAGGAAAAGAAACAATTTTTACTATTGAAATCCCCCAAAAATCCCCCCAATAATAAGGTGTACTATGAAAAAACGTAATTTCTTCCTAGCCTTTTTAGGTCTATGGCTAGGTCTACAGGCTATAGCCACAACTGCTATTCAAGCAGTTGGGACAGAGCCAAATCTCAACGCTCAGTCTGCGATTGCGGTAGATGCTGCTAGTGGGCAAATTTTATATCAGAAGAATCCAATGGCACTATTAGAAGTAGGGAATTTGACCAAGCTGCTTAGTTTGCTAATCATCTATGATGCGCTAGACCAAGAAAGCATTCATTTAGATGATCGTGTGACCCTATCTGATGAGGCTTATGCCCTGAGTCAAAATTATGAATTGTCCAATGTACCGTTACGACAAGACTTAGATTACTCTGTCGCCGAACTTTTAGAGGCGGTTGAAATTGGCTCTGCTAACGGGGCTCTCCTAGCCCTAGCTGAGCACACAGCAGGTAGCAAAGAAGCTTTCCAAGACTTAATGCAAGCCAAGGTTCAATCCATACTAGTGGATTCAGATAAGATTGATGAGGTTGACCGAGGAGAGTGGCAGGCCCTAGTTCCTGAGCTTGTTAATCTAATGGGCCTTGTAGAACAAGAAGAAGGTGTGGCAAGCAAGCAGCAGAATAAGCTCAATGCTATCATTCTAGCAGCTATAAGCTACCAATTAGTCAGTCGCCATCCTGAACTCTTAGACAATACCAAAATAGCTGCTAAGCTCTTCCGCCAAGGGACTGATGATCAGTTTGAGATGCATAACAGCAACCAAATGTTAGCCGGCCAAGCCTATGAATATGACCAAGTTGATGGGCTACTAAGTGCCTCGACAGCTCACGATGGCTATGGAACGGTCCAGACCATGGCGCGCGATAATTTTCGCGTTATTGTTCTCACACTAGGAAATAGCGAGTCAGCTCAAAGCTATCATGATAGTAAGAAACTGTTAGATTATGTATATGGGACCTATCAGCTTAAACGCGTTATCTCTACAGGAGATTCGGTCACGCAGATTACTCAATTGTTAGCTCACGATGGTGAACCTGAGCAAGTACAGGCCTATTATGGCGAAAATTTAGACCTCGCAATTCCTATTGTTGATACCACGCCTCGCATTGATTATCTCTTTGAGCCAGATTCTAACCTAGTGACAGCCATTGACAATGGTTGGAATATTCAGGCGCCGCAAGCGGGTGGACAAGCAATTGGACAGGTGCAGGCAGTTATTAAGCAACATGCTATGCAGTTTCTTCCTACAAGTAAGACCAACCGTGTCAGTGTCAAGCTCAGCCATGACATTAAGGAAGCAGGTTTTATGACCAAGTTTTGGCGCGGGCTTGGCCGTTTCTTCAGCGGTCTAGCAGAAGGAATTCGGCAGTTCTTTACCAGACTATTCAATTAATTTTGAAGGGGAAGCTTTAGGGCTTCCCCTTTAATATATTGAATAGGCAATATATTGTGGTAATACACAATGGCTTAAGCTATAAAATGTAGAGAATAGCTATACGGAGCCAAAGGCAAAGTAGTTAAGAAAAAAAGAATTATAGCACTATATTTAGGGAAGACTAAAAATTAAAACTACTAGATATAGTAGGTGGAGAAAAAGTTAATAAAAGGCGAAAAAAATGTAGGAAAAGTATTGACGAAGAGAAGGATTCATGCTAATATATAGAAGTTGTCACGTGGTGGCAACGAGCACATTGAAAACTAAACAAAGACACACCAAGAATGTGAGGGTCATCGAGGTAAACTTGATGAACAACCAACAATTCAGCAGCAGACAAGCTGGGTAAAAAACAAGCTAGTAAAGAAATGAGTCAAGTAGACTTATGAAATTTTTCATGAGAGTTTGATCCTGGCTCAGGACGAACGCTGGCGGCGTGCCTAATACATGCAAGTCGAACGAACCGCGACTAAGTGCTTGCACTAAGTCAAGGTGAGTGGCGAACGGGTGAGTAACACGTGGGTAACCTACCTCATAGTGGGGGATAACAGTCGGAAACGACTGCTAATACCGCATAGGACATGGAATCACATGATTCCGTGAGGAAAGGTGGCGCAAGCTATCGCTAAGAGATGGACCCGCGGTGCATTAGCTAGTTGGTAGGGTAAAGGCCTACCAAGGCGATGATGCATAGCCGACCTGAGAGGGTGATCGGCCACATTGGGACTGAGACACGGCCCAAACTCCTACGGGAGGCAGCAGTAGGGAATCTTCCGCAATGGACGCAAGTCTGACGGAGCAACGCCGCGTGAGTGAAGAAGGTCTTCGGATCGTAAAGCTCTGTTGTTAGAGAAGAACAGCGCATAGAGTAACTGTTATGCGTGTGACGGTATCTAACCAGAAAGCCACGGCTAACTACGTGCCAGCAGCCGCGGTAATACGTAGGTGGCGAGCGTTGTCCGGATTTATTGGGCGTAAAGGGAGTGTAGGCGGTCTTTTAAGTCTGATGTGAAAGCCCACGGCTCAACCGTGGAGGGTCATTGGAAACTGGGAGACTTGAGTGCAGAAGAGGAGAGCGGAATTCCATGTGTAGCGGTGAAATGCGTAGATATATGGAGGAACACCAGTGGCGAAGGCGGCTCTCTGGTCTGTAACTGACGCTGAGGCTCGAAAGCGTGGGGAGCAAACAGGATTAGATACCCTGGTAGTCCACGCCGTAAACGATGAGTGCTAAGTGTTGGAGGGGTTCCACCCTTCAGTGCTGGAGTTAACGCAATAAGCACTCCGCCTGGGGAGTACGGCCGCAAGGCTGAAACTCAAAGGAATTGACGGGGACCCGCACAAGCGGTGGAGCATGTGGTTTAA